>JAFDIX010000529.1 GCA_019307805.1 Deltaproteobacteria bacterium
AATCTCGGCCCTTCGAATAACGCCATGCACTCTAAAGAACGTTAGAAAGGAGTCCCAAATGAACAAAAAAAGATTTAGCTTTTTATTCGTCGGTTTTAGCCTTTTCATTTTCTCTATCACTCTCGTTGGTGCGGGGACCGCACTGGCGGTTGAACAGCTCTCCATGGGTACAGCCACTGTCGGCGGCTTCTTTTACAATGTCGGAGCACCGGTTGCACAGTGTATTAACAAGAACCTCCCTGATGTCAATGTCACCGCAGAATTCACGGAAGGGTCCGTGGAAAACCTCCGTCTTATTCAGAAAAAGGACGTACAATTGGCGGTGATTTCTCCAATGATCGGACATTTCGCACGAAAAGGAATCGCCATGTTTAAGGGCAAACCTGTCGATTTTCGAGTGGTCGTGCGCCTGCTGCCCAACGGCAATGTCTGGACGACGCTCAAAAAGAACAAGACGATCAAAACCATTCGGGATTTCAAGGGACACAGGGTGGGGATCGGCACCGGCGGGATCGGCGTCGTGTCAAGGCTGCAACTGGCCTTCCACGGGATCGATTACAAGAAAGACATCAAACCTTTCTTTCCGTCAACGGGCGAACTGGCCACTTTATTAAAGGATGGAAAAGTTGATGTTTCCTTCCTGACAGAGGGGCTGGCCAAAATGGTCACGGCCACCCATAAGATCAAGATTATCTCCTGGCAGGAGGAGGATCGGATAAAATACATAGGCAAACACCCCTATTTTGGAGCGTTCAATTATCGCCCCAACCACTTTAAGGGGGTTGATTATAAAGTTGAGACGATCGATAACGGGATACAGCTTGTCACCCACGCGGATATGCCGGATGAAATGGTTTATAAGCTGGCCAAGGCGGTCATTGAAAATATCGACTGCATCTCCGGTATTTTCGCACCCGCCAAGGCACTTAACCCCCAGTGGTGCGCTTCCAAACTGGGTAATCCTTTTCATCCCGGCGCTATCAAGTATTTCAAGGATGCCGGTTTGTGGAAATAATGTAGGATTTTAAAAGGAGGGGATAATGACAGAGACAAAAGGTGCCGAAGAGAGTATAGCAAAGGCACGTTCAGCGATCGGGAAATGGGTGGCCATATGTTGTTCCCTATTCGTGATTTATGCCCTGGCCACTATGGCCTTGCAGGATTTGCAGCTCTTAAGCCTTTTCCTCGCGTTTTCCCTTGCTGTGGGCTTTGTTCATTATCCCCTCAACCCCAAGAGACCGGGCCTGCTGTCCCTTCTTATTGTTGATCTCCTACTGGCAGTGCTCGGTTTTTCTTTCGCGCTCTATATCTATTTTGATTACTGGGAATTTATCTTTCGAGTCGGGGATCCAACGAATTGGGATTTGTTTTTCGGTATCGTCAGTATCGTGCTTATCTTTGAGTTGACCCGCCGCGTAGTGGGGTGGTCCCTGCTCATTATCGCCTTCGCTTTTATGGCCTATTGCTTTTTCGGGCAATACCTGCCCGCACCCTTTTCCCACAGGGGCTATGATATAGAGAGAATCGCCACCACACTCTTTATGTCCAAAAACGGGTTGTTTGGTGTTCCTATGAGGGTCACGACCTATTTCATCTATCTTTTCATCGCCTTTGGAGCCTTTTACGAGACCTGCGGCGGAACGGCGTTTTTCGTCGATCTTGCGAGCTCCCTCTTCGGGAAGATGCGGGGTGGACCGGCCAAGGTATCTGTCGCGGTCAGCGGTATGATGGGGACGATCTCCGGGAGCGCCGTTGCCAATACCGTCACCACGGGGACCCTGACCATTCCTTTGATGAAACGCATCGGTTTTGAGTCCCACGTGGCCGGAGCCGTTGAAGCCACGGCCTCCACGGGCGGCCAGCTCATGCCTCCGGTCATGGGGGCGGCTGCCTTTATCATGGCGGAATATTTAGGGGTCGCGTATATTGAAGTCTGCAAGGCCGCTATCATCCCCGCGGTTCTTTACTTTCTGGCGATTTACAGCGTGGTCCATTTTTACTCCCTGAAAATCGGGATTCAGGGTCTGTCTGAAAGTGAGATTCCCTCGTTTAAGCTAGTCCTCCGTGATAAATGGATGTTTACGGTTCCTCTGATTGTTTTGATCTCGATTTTAATCAAGGGTTATTCCCCGAGGATCGCCGTGCTCTATTCCCTGGTGGCCATCGTGGTCATGAGCTTTTTAAGAAAAGAATCCAGGATGACGCCCTCCAAGATATTGGATGCCCTGGCCAAGACAGCATATAACTGTGTTATGGTTGTGGGTGCCTGTGCCACGGCAGGTATCGTTATCGGAGTGGTTTTGTTAACGGGTATGGGCGGTAAAATCACATCGCTCGTCATCACCCTTTCGGCCGGATCATTATTCCTAGCCCTTCCCATTGTAATGTTAGCATCTATCCTCTTTGGAATGGGCCTTCCGACAGTGGTCTGCTATGTCCTTTTAGCCGCAACGGTCGCCCCCTCTTTGATTGATTTGGGCGTGACCCCAATGGCGGCACACCTTTATATTTTTTATTTCGGGATGCTCTGCATGGTCACCCCGCCGGTCTCCTTCGCCGCCTATGCCGGAGCTGCAATAGCCAAGGCGGATCCCATGAAAACGGGCTGGACGGCGTGGATTTTCGCGTTCGCCGGTTTTTTACTGCCCTATATGTTCGTTTATAACAATTCACTCCTCTTGATGGGACCCGTGATCAACATTGTCTTTTCCGTCCTTACAGCCATGGTAGGGGTGATTTGCCTGGGAGCGGGAATCATCGGATATTTGCTCAGAAAAACGCCATTCCATGAAAGGCTCCTTCTCCTTGCAGCCGCATTCCTTCTCATCAAACCCGGGTTGTTTACAGACATTGGCGGGCTTTTGTGTGTGGTCGTGACAGTGATCCTGCAACTTAAAAGGCCTTCCACACTGGGTCCTGGCCGTGCCACCGCATAAGGATAAAGACCGGCCCAGGGAACACAGCGAATAGGATCGAAATGAAAGCAGCAAATGTGGCTGAGGCCTATCTGGAACTCCTCTCCCTTCGGGGGGTCGACTGCTTTTTCGCCAATGCGGGAACAGATTTCGCCAGTCTCGTGGAGGCCTTTGCCCTTCGCGAGGAGCAGGGAAAAGACCGGCCCCGCCCTCTCACCATCCCCCACGAGATTCCCCTGGTGAGCATGGCCCATGGGTACTACCTGGCCACGGGCAGACCCCAGGTGGCCATGGTCCACGTCAATGTGGGCACGGCCAACGGGGTGGGGGCCATCATAGGGGCCCATCGGGCCCGGGTTCCCATCCTCTTCAGCGCCGGGCGCACACCCATCACGGA
>JAFDIX010000530.1 GCA_019307805.1 Deltaproteobacteria bacterium
CTATACGTACGCCCGTCTCAACGACAGGGGACCGTGGATCCTCTTCGACAATCAGAAGGATCCCCACCAGATGTACAATCTGATAAACGACCCGGCGCATGCTCGAATTCGCAAGGATCTTGACGACTGCACGAACAAACTGCTGCAGGAGGCCGATGACCCTGACGATACAGAGGCCATCAGTGCATTTCGCGAGCGGTTGCGAGACGGACAGGTCAAACCGAGCTAACGGCCATCAGTCCAACGGCACCCCGCTGGCTTTCAACAAAGCTTCCTGCGCCGCCAGGTCGTGCTCGGGTGGGTATTCCGATTCTTTTTGCCCGCGAATGATTCGCGCCAGTTCAATAAGCTGATCATCGTAGCGCCCGGGCATCCTGGGCAGTTCCACCTTCTGGTATCCCCTTTTGTATTCGGCGACCGGTCGATCCGGAGCAAACAGCAACTGCGGAGACTCCAGGGGCCTGATATCCACGGTCCCCCGATCGCCGCAGACTACAAATTGCCGTCGCTTTTGACCGTCTACTTCCACCAGAGCGCTGCGAATCGTCGCCGTGCATTTGGCGTAAGCGCTGCGAATCGTCGCCGTGCATTTGGCGTATTCGAAAACGGCTAACTGGTTGTCCGCCAGGTCATCCTGCTCGGGCCGTGTGTGTCGGGAGAAACCCGTGACCTTGTCCGGTCTGCCCAGCACCTTTACCATCGCGTCAATCAAGTGGCATCCCAATTCGAACATCGAGCCGGGATATACGGCAAGCCTTTTGCGTTGCTCAGCGCCTATGGTCTTACTGATCACCCCATGGACCTCGAAGACGTCACCCAACCACCCCCGCTGCGCTGCCTGGAAACAGAACCTGAAGGCCGGATTGTGCCGAAACATATATCCCATTTGCACCGTGAGCTTGCGGCGGGTAGCCTGGTCCAGCAACTTCTTGAATTCGACCAGTGACAATCCCGCCGGCTTATCGAGGTGAATGTGCATTCCCGCCGAGACACAGCGCATCGCGGTCGGCACCAGTTCGGGGATGTCCGTTTCCACAGCGACCGCCTGCAACCCGGACGCGTTCAACAGTTGCTCTTCACTGATCCACTTCAAACCTCGATACGCCGAGTGATTTTTGAACTTTCTCTGTCGCTCCGGATCGGGCTCGGCAATTCCGACCACTTCGTAATATGCGCTCAGTTTTCGAAGCGTAGCCATCTTCCCGGATGCGTGCGCGTGAGCGGTCCCAATCTGCCCGACCTTGATCGGCTCAGGTGTTCGAGATGCTCGATCCTTTGAAATGGTCAGCAAGGATGGAGCGGCCAACCCCATACCTGCAATCTGTCCCACATTCTGCATAAATCCTCGTCGATTCATGAACACATCGTATCGTCTCAAATGAGAAGAGTCAATGAGGGGCTGTTGAAAAAGCCCCGCAGTGACAGTTGAGATTGCCGCGCGATTCTACGAATCGCTCGCAATGACACGGAAATGCGTTTTTTGTCATTGCGAGCACCTGACCGGATCCTCAGGATGCATGCAAAAGAAAATGGGCCAACAATGTCATTGCGAAGGAGCGAAGCGACTGCGGCAATCTCAACCCTTGTGTCATGAGAACTGTCTATTTTCGGCTCTTCCGGTTAAAGGGTATGTGGACTGGCGTTGCCAATAACCGAGAAGAATGCACAAGAAAGATTGCCGGAGGAATTGAAAATGCTATAATATTTCCATAACACTCTAGCCGTGTGCGGCAAGAGTGTTGGTTCCGGGTTAGAAGGTTCACGGCTGGCCCCGCTCAAACGCCGCGGGGGCTTGGTTCAAGGTTGGTGGCTGGTAGAACTGTTTTCTTCGATCAATCCCGGCGCGCCGGGAAACCTGGAACTGTGAACCCTGAACCGCTTTAGCGAAATGCTTCACTTCGCTAAAGTATTACCAATCGCTCAATTTGAAGGAGAATCACTCATGAGAACGAAATTCTGGCTGCTCACAATCCTCGCGTTTGTTTTGTTTGCGTCGAGTGCCGAGCAAGCCTTGGCGGCAGAGGGAGGCTACGACCGGCAGGCAAAGCAGATTCTGGATACCACAGCCTTTAGAGGCGGAATCATCGTGCACCTCGGCTGCGGTGACGGCAAGCTGACCGCGGCGCTGCGCACAGGCGAAAGCTATCTTGTCCACGGGCTGGACACTGATGCTCAAGCAGTACGCGGGGCAAGAGAATACGTCCGCAAGCACCGAATCTACGGCCCGGTGTCGATCGAGCAATTCGACGGAAAATCGCTGCCCTACACCGACAATCTCGTGAACCTCGTAGTGGCCGAGTCCCGGCACGCCGGGATTGCCGGCGTGCCGATAGACGAAGTTATGCGTGTTCTCGCTCCCGGGGGCGTTCTGTACGCCCGGCAGAACGGCAGCTGGAGCAAGACCGTCAAGCCGCGACCGAACAACATTGACGAATGGACCCACTATCTCCACGGCCCAAGCGGAAATGCTGTGGCTCATGACGAATTGGTCGGGCCCCCGCGCCACATCCAATGGGTCGATGGGCCGCGATACGACAGGAGCCACGAGCACACTCCGAACCTTTACGCGCTGGTTTCGACGGGGGGACGGATTTTCTATATCCTTGACGAGGCGTCTATTTCATCCGTCCGAGAAACACCACGCTGGCGACTTGTCGCCCGCGACGCCTTCAACGGGACCCTGCTCTGGAGAAAGATGGTCGGCGCGTGGTTTCCGCACATCGTCAACTGGGGAGGTACTCCCCGCCAGCTCCAGCGGAGACTGGTAGCCGTCGATGACCGCGTCTACGTCACTCTCGGTCTTCATGCACCCCTGACCGAGGTCGATGCCGCCACAGGCCGGACCGTCAAGGTCTATGACGACACGGAGGGCACCGATGAGATAATCCTGCACAAAGGGATTCTGCTTCTGGCTGTTCGAAGCGTCACGGATGAGCGAACCGCCGAGCTGGCCAAGTGGACGCAGATGCTAAAACGCAGGTCGTCTCCTGCCGATAAGCGGGAAACCGCCGAGCCATTAGTCAAGCGCCTGCGTGCAACCGAATCAAAAGGTGCCAAATCGGTTATCGCTCTCGACGCCGGCACCGGCAGAGAGCTATGGAGGAAAGACGGCCCCAGCGTATCGAGGCTGAGGACCAACAGTTTGTGCGCTGAGGACAATCGGGTATTCTATCACAGCGGCGGAGAGGTCGTCTGCCTCGATCTCAACACCGGAGATAATATCTGGTCCGAAGCCTCGACTCCTTTGCGGTGTGTCTATGAGGGCACCGTTTATTGTAGCGGCGGCAAGACAGTGACAGCCAGATCGGCGGAAAACGGACGCGAAAAATGGACCAAACCGACCCTGCTCACCGAAATCCGTGACCTGTTCGTGGCGGGCGGTTCAGTCTGGGTAGGCGGATTCAAACCGTTCCCCAGCAAGAGAGGCCCATCCTGGGGCCCTTACTTTGCGACTCAGCTCAATCCGGCCACCGGCGAAGTGATGATGCACATCGAACCGGAGAACCCGAGCCACCATCACCGGTGCTACTTCAACAAGGCCACCGACCGTTATATCCTCGCCGGCAGGCGAGGAACCGAGTTCGTCGACCTGGCCGCAGGCGAGGTTCTGTGGAATAGCTGGGCCCGCGGCGCCTGCAAGTACGGCGTCATGCCCGCCAACGGCCTTCTCTACACCCCGCCCCATCCCTGCGGATGCTATATCGGGGCCAAGCTGACCGGCTTCCACGCCCTGGCAGCGGAACGGCCTAAGTCAGAAGTTGCAGGTCAGAGGTTAGAGAAAGGCCCCGCGTACGGA
>JAFDIX010000531.1 GCA_019307805.1 Deltaproteobacteria bacterium
AATATCATCGATATGCCAGGTGTTGAAAAGCGTCGGTACTGCTTCCCTCAGTTGAACCATCTTCAGCCCGTTGACCTCATCGTCAATGGACTGGTGCTGGGGGTAGAAGGGGGTTACCCGGAATCTCTCCAGGGAACTGTGTTCCGGGAGCAGGACATCGGAAAGGATGGCAGGCTCGTCCATATGAAAGGCGATGGACATCACGAAGGACAACTTCTTAAAGCCTTCCACATAGGCCTCCGGCTGCGCATCCTGCCGGATGGGATTCCCACCAACCGACATCCATGCTTCCACCCGGTAGGGCAGGTAATATTTTTCGGGGTCCAGGATAGCATTCAGGACCAGGTGGGGCGCCGTATGCTGATGGGGATAAAACTCCTCCATGGTGGCGTGATCCGGCGGGAATTTGAAAGGCTTGGGCCATAACCCGGCGTGACCGTGCCGTCCTCTGTGGGCCCCATAATGGGTCCCCGGAAACTGCAGCTGAGGCACCCGCCGGGCACTTCGATATTTCCCACCAGCAGGTTGACGATCTTCCCGGTGAGATCCGCATAGGTGCCGCCCCTGCGGTTGGTGACGTTGCGTTCCACATTCAGTGACACCGGTCTGAAGGGGAAGGTAAACCCGTCGATATCGATGGTACTGCCGATTCGGGCATGATCCACGAACTCCCTTGCGATCCGTCGGATCTTGTCGGGAGGCACCGTACATACCTCCTCGGCCCATTCCGGGGTATACTGCTCGAACACCTCCTTCACCAGGTCGAAGCCCGTTTTGCAGGCAACCCCGCTCACCACAGGTGAAGCTGTAAGCGCGATCTCTTTGAACTCGGCACTATAGGGCTTGGCCGCATCCTCAACAGAATCCCACATCATGGGCTTTCCGGTTTCAGGATCCCTGCAGTACTCCCCATTCCCATCAATCAGATAGGGCGCATTGGTTCGATTTTTGAGGAACCATTCATCGTAGATCTGCACCTCATGGAGCATCACATGGACCATGGCCAGCAGGAAGGCCAGATCCGTGCCCGGGCGTATGGGAACCCATTCCCCCTTGGAGGCTTCGTAGGAGCTGCGGGGGTCCACAACAACGAGGTTCATCCCCCGTTCAATGGCTTTAGAAAACTTACGCATTCCCGGAACAATCCCGAAATTGGGTCCCAGGGATCTCCCCATGGTGATATGGTACTGGCAGTGCTCCAGATCAACAATGGCCACAGGATAGCCGGAGTGGACCAGACCGGTAGGATAATGCACCGTGCAGAGGGCACCATGGGATCCCGTTTCATTGGGTGTCCCGAATGCATGACCAAAGGTCTTGCGTAGAATGGTATCCCTTTCCCCCCATCCCTCGCAGATCACAAGACCCCTGGGATCTTTTTGCCTCACTGCATTCAGGTGTTCAACGGTAAAGTCCAGGGCCTCGTCCCAGGTGACCTCTTTCCACATGGGGTCCACATCGAGCCCTTTTTCAGGATTCGTTCGAATCATGGGAGTCTTCACACGATAGGGATTATAGAGCCCCATGATCTCGGCATTTCCCTTGGCGCAAAGGGTCCCATAATTGGGGGGCGCATCCGGGTTCCCCTCAACCCGTGTCACGATACCGTCCTCCAGATGCACCAGAGTAGCGCAATCCCCCTGCATACAGGCCCGGCACAACCCGTGAAGAACTTTTTTCTCGCCCTTCCCCCCGGGATCCACTTCTTTCCAGCGGTAGGGTGAGGACTCAAACCAGCCCTGACCTGATGCGATGCTTCTCAGCATATCCTCATAAGCAATAGTCTTCCGTGCCATGAACCTACTCCTTTTTTTCTTTCAATCAGAGCTCAAAAACCCATTTTTCCCGGCAACCAGGTGGCCAGAGAAGGAAACGCCATAATCAGGACCAGGCCCAGCAGCAACAGGATGAGAAAGGGGAGTGAGCCGCACACAATATCCTTCATGGTGATCCCTGGTACCGACCCCTTGAGTATAAAAAGATTGAGGCCCACTGGGGGGGTGATCATGCCCATCTCCACATTGATCGTGATGATGATCCCGAACCAGACAGGATCAAAACCCAGTTCCGTCACAATGGGAAAGATAATGGGGAGAGAGATGACCATAATCGCCATGGGATCCAGGAGGCACCCCATGATAATCAATATGACATTGATGATGGCCATAATGGCCCATTTGGACAGATGCAGGGCATTGACCGCCTCTGTCACATACTGGGGGATGCTCAAGGTGGAAAGCAGAAAGGCCATGACATTACCACCGATGACCAGAAACATGATCATGGCGGTCACCCCCACTGTCCTCAGCAGGGCGCCGTGCATTGCCTTTACAGTGAGCCTGCGGTAAATAAGTGCGATCATGATGGCAAGGGTTGCCCCAATGGCCGCGGATTCCGTGGGCGTGGCAATACCGGCATAGATGCTGCCTACGATGCTGATGGCGAGGATGACAAAGGCCCACACCCTTTTGAGGGATGCGAACCTCTGGCCCCAACTCACCCCCTCTACCCTGGGAGCCAGGGTGGGTTTCATCTTTACAGCAACGGCAACACTGACGCTCAGGATCAGGGACAGAATGATCCCGGGGATGATTCCGGCGATGAAAAGTTTACCGATGGAGACCTCGGTAATGATCCCGTAGATAATCATGGTAATGCTGGGAGGGATCAGGATACCGAGCGTACCCCCGGCAGCGATGGAACCCACGGCCAGGTAACGGTTGTACCCCCGCTTGATCATCTCCGGAATGGCGACAAGTCCCACGGTTGCTGCCGTTGCCGGGCTCGAACCGCTGATGGCCGCAAACCCCGTACATGTGGCAATGCTGCTGATGGCCAGACCACCGGGAAGCCAGCTCAGCCAGTCATGGGCAGCGGAATAGATATCTTCGCCGAGTCCCGAGAAAGAGACGACCTCGGCCATCAAAATAAACAGGGGCAAAGTCAGCAGAAAAAGACTCGTCCCGGAATCGGCCGCTACCTCGGCGATTTGATAGAGTACCCCGATGTCCAGAAAGGCGAGAATGCCCGCCACTCCCAGAAAACCCAGGCAAAATGCAATGGGAGTCCCCAGCCCCAGCAGGACAATCAACAGGACGATCAAGATGAGTGAGATCACCGTGATACTCATGGTCTATGCCAGCCTATCCTTTGGATGCATTCAATTCTGTCCCCATGAAATTCAGAATGGCTCTGAGGATAAAGGTCACGAGCAACAGAAACGAACCGAATACCATTGATATATATATATATACATAGGGTGCGGAGAGCATGGTGGGGGAGGTCCAGTGCTCTTTGTATGCCGACCAGGCCATCGTCGATGTCTGCCACAGGAGGACAATGCAAAAAGATATGGCCAGGAGGGACGTTATGAGATCGAAGATACGCACCATTGTGGGACTGAATCGATCCAGCAGAAAGGTGACCCGAATGTGCAGCCCCTGCTGAAGGGAATAGGCCGTTCCCAAAAAAATGATATACAGGAACAGGTATGATGAGACTTCCGTGACCCAGATACTGGGCCGGTTGAAGAAGTATCGCAGGAAAACGTCAATAAAAATGCTGAATGTAACGAATAGCAGAACGAGTCCCGCTATTGTGGCACACAGGGATCCTCCCCATGGGACCTTCCTCTTTAGGCTCAACCACGTAAACGACTGAAGTATTGGAGTACTGGAGCAGTGGAGTATTGCTCCCCTATGCATCACTCCACACTCCCTGACGAAAACCCTGCATGCATGCCCCTAAATCGCTGCTCACGGTTGAACCATGCCAAATTACTACGCGGAGCACAATATTGTTTGCAATCTAAAATCCCCCCTGCCCCCCTTTAGAAAAGGGGGGAAGTCTTTAAAGTCCCCCTTTTCTAAGGGAATTGAGGGGGCAAAATAGCCTGAATACCATTGG
>JAFDIX010000532.1 GCA_019307805.1 Deltaproteobacteria bacterium
GGATATGCCGGAGCAGGATCCGAAAATCAGGAGAAAAAACTTCAAGGAGGTACCTCTGGGATATACCCCTGACCAGGCTGTGCAAGAAGCCCAAAGGTGCCTTCAGTGCAAAAAACCCACCTGTGTTCCCGGCTGTCCCGTATCCATAGATATTCCGAAATTTATCCAGGCCATCAAGGACAAAGATTTCCCCAGGGCAATCCGGAATATATGGGAGCAAAACAGCCTCCCTGCCGTTTGCGGCAGGGTCTGTCCCCAGGAGATTCAGTGCGAAGGGGTCTGTATTCTTATTAAAAAGGGAGATCCCGTGGCCATTGGAAACCTTGAACGGTTTGCAGCGGATTATGCCAGGGAAACAGGGGATGGGGATCTTCCCCCTAAAGCGGCACCCACTGGGAAGAAGGTCGCTGTGGTGGGTTCCGGCCCCTCCGGTCTCACCGTGGCGGGCGATCTCATACTGAAGGGTTATGAAGTCACTGTGTTCGAGGCCTTTCACATGCCGGGAGGGGTACTCGTCTACGGTATTCCCGAGTTTCGTTTGCCCAAAGATATCGTCCAGTCTGAAGTACACTTTCTGGAGAGACTGGGGGTGAAGATTGAAAGAAACATTGTTGTGGGGCGCACGGTTTCACTGGATGAGCTATTCGAAGATGGCTATGACGCTATTTTCATCGGTGTAGGCGCGGGGCTCCCGCGTTTTCTGAACGTTCCCGGAGAAAACCTTATTGGAATTTACTCTGCCAACGAATACCTCACCCGGGCCAATCTCATGAAGGCCTACCTTTTCCCCGAATATGATACCCCCATCGCCCAGGGCAAAGATGTGGTTGTCCTTGGGGGGGGCAATGTGGCCATGGATTCGGCCCGGACGGCCATGCGTCTGGGCGCAGACCGTGTGCGCATCGTTTATCGGCGCTCGAGAGAGGAACTGCCCGCTAGGACGGCCGAACTTCATCACGCAGAACAGGAAGGGATCGAATTCTATCTGCTCACAGCACCGATCCGTTTCATGGGGGACGAGGAGGGAAAGGTCACCCAAATGGAGTGTCTCAAGATGGAACTGGGAGAACCGGATGAATCCGGGCGACGCCGCCCCATCCCGATCGAAGACTCTCAGTTTCGCCTGGATTGCGACCTGGCGGTCATTGCCATCGGCGCAGGGCCCAATCCCCTTTTGACCCAGTCCACGGAAGATTTGAAGTTGAACAGGTGGGGGTATGTCCAGACGGATTTCGGAACCGGCAAAACCAGCAAAAAAGGGGTCTGGGCGGGCGGGGATATCGTAACCGGGTCCGCCACGGTGATACTGGCCATGGGGGCAGGAAGGAAGGCGGCGGACTCCATTCATAAACACCTTGAATGGGGATGGTAGTATTGCGCCATACATCAATCGCTCTTGCCGGGGCATTTTTTGTAGAGGGGCACAAGCTTCCGGGTGGGAACACCGAGGTAACAGCCGGCCACAATGATTTGATTGAGGAGAGTGGTACGCAGGAGCCCAACCTTGCGCCATCGCCGTGCCGAGGTGACCACATGACCCGGGGCAATCCCTATGCGCCCCAAACAGGATAGTTTGCGGACAAAAAAAAGGTCTTCGGCAATGGGCACCCTCGGAAAACCATTGACCTGCCTGAAAACCTCTTTTCGAAGGAAAAGGCCCTGATCACCGTAGGGCAGACCAAGAAACCGGGACCTGAAATTGGTTAAGGCCTCGATTCCCTTCATCATCGGATGGTCCAGGTCCGTCTTGAAACGAAAGGCACCCAGGACAATCCTTCTATCCATAAGTGTTTCAAATACCTGAACCTCATAATCCCCGGGCAACACGGTATCTGCGTGCAGGAACAGGAGCACGCTTCCCAGCGCAAGTTTGGCACCCCGATTCTGTTGCACTGCGCGTCCGGGCTGGGTGCTGTAGACACGGGCCCCTGCATTCTCCGCCAGTGCCACGGTATTGTCAGTGCTGCCGCCGTCCACAACAATGACTTCCACCCCATCCGACCTTGCGCCTTCGACAGCCCCTTGCACATGATTGGCCTCGTTCAGGGTGGGGATGATCGCAGAAATGTAGGGTCCTCTCTCCGTCCATTCGGGCATCAGGCGGGCTAGATCCTCTTTCCTGTCCAGGTCTGTCAGGGTTTCAAGCCTGTGAATGGAGAGGCCCTTCTCCCGTGCCACGGCAATGGACTTTTCGAGAACCTTTCCCGTTCCCCAGGGAATACCATGAAAGAGGTCTGCCGGCCCTTTCATGCCCAGGAGCCAGTATCCCCCGTCAATACTGGGACCAAAGACAAGATCATTGTGCCCAAGGGCGTCAAAGGCCTGACTGATGTGCCTTCCGCATGCCTCGGGAATGTCCGTACCAATGAGAACAACCCGATTGGCCCCTTTTCGAAATGCCTGATCAAAGGCGGTCCCCATGCGTTCGCCCAGATCGCCCTCCACCTGGGCTGAAAAAATCAGACCGGGTCCCAGCCAGCAGCCCATTCTATGCTCCGTGCCTCCATCAAAGCACACCTCCACATCCATGGTTTTTCCGGAAGCGGCCTTCCGGACCACGTTCAATATTTTCTCTGTCATTTCCCGATGAAGTTCTGCAGCACCGATAGGACCAAGGGCAGGAATGAGGCGTTTCTTTGTCTTTCCAGGGGTGGGGTAGCGCGTAAAGATGATTACCCGGTCGGGCCGAGGGCTTTCAAGAGTCTTCATCATCCTCGGTATGGATCTTGATCCTTTTGAAGACCAGATCGTTCATTCTCTGGGGGGTAACCGCCTTTTGGGAGGCCAGTTCCTTCAGACCGGCCCTGGTGGCCTCCAGGTCGTGGAAGGGATGGGTCCCCTCGACCACTTTCAGCTCAGGATATTCCTTGCGGATGGTTTCAAGAAATTCATCCTTGAAAGGACAGAAATGGGTGAGGCAGGAGGTGAAGTGGAGAGCATCAATGCTGTAATCCACCAGGGCCTGCACCTTTTGCCAGATGCGTTCCGATCCCACCGCCGTGGGACAACCGCCGCAGTGAATGATTCCGATCAGATCGAGGGGCTCCGCCTCTTCATATTCCTCAAAGGATCCCTGTCTCCCCCGCAGGTTTCCCAGGCATCCGACCATGACACAGTTCATATCCCTGGTTGTCGCTTCACATCCCAAAATTCCTATCTTCGCCATAAATCACTCCTTACTGTTTCTACTGGGAATGGTTGCACTGAAAAACATTTCAAAATGTAGCACGTATGCGCTAAGTTAGCCAACGTTTCCTCCGTTTGTAGTATTTGGTATCACGATAGCTTCTCTTGGTGCCCATCTCCGT
>JAFDIX010000076.1 GCA_019307805.1 Deltaproteobacteria bacterium
ATCATGAGGGAGGGCATACGCCTATGACCAGCGAAGAGAAACGCGCAGAGGTTGTCCGCTACTGGCTGGAAAAGGCTGAAGAGAGCATGGCCTCTGCCAAGCGCGAATTTGAGGCAGGATCTTTGACATTCGCCATGAACCGCCTCTACTATTCCGCCTTTTATGCAGTATCGGCGCTGCTGATGGCACAGAAGCTATCCTTTAAGAAGCACTCCGGGGTCCGCGCTGCTTTTCATCAGCATTTCATCAAAACCGGCATTCTTGAACATAAATGGGGGAGGCTTTATGATCAACTTTTTGAAGATCGGCAGGAAGGGGATTATATGGCATTCATCTCTTTCGAAACAGTTTATGTGGAAACCCAGTTGAATCAATGCGGTCATTTTCTGGAACATATCCGGCCCTTGATCTTATCTTTTTTGGAATAGAGCTTTAACCACGGATCACACGGATGTCTCTGATAAAGTATAAAATATGAACTCAGTGTACCTGAACAGGGAGGCGCTTCTCTCATTCCTTCCGGTCCCCTCAACCCTGGTGTGCTGTATACCGTAGCTACAGGCAGCGGCGGTCATCTGGGACTATATCGACTTGAAACCCAGGTCACGCCAGGAAATGGATCTCTGACACTAACTGGTTTCGGGTCCGTCAGCGCAGCGAAAGAAGGGGTGAAAGTGGGCTTCGACTTTTTTAAGGCGAATGCCACCAGCATCAGCGTCTCTGCCAAGACCGGAGACCACAACTACCACCTCCATGTTATTGAACTTCATAATACAGGTCCAACCAATGCCATGACTCTATCGGCCTTTGTAGCCCTCTGTTCAGCCCTCCTTGCTAAACCGGTTCAGTCCCAACTGGTCGTTTTAGGGACTATGAGCCTGGGGGGAAGTATAGTTCCTGTCCAGAATCTCGCGGAAACCCTCCAGGTAGCCTTTGATGCGGGAGCAAAAAGAATTCTGCTTCCCATGGCCAGTGTAAGCGATATCCCGAGCATACCCGGTGAGCTTTTTGCAAAATTCCAGACGAGCTTCTACGCCGATCCTAAAGACGCTGTGTTCAAGGCTTTGGGAGTTGAATAGAAGCCATTTTTTTTAAAAGAAAAAATTAGTGGAACTGGGATAACACCGAAAATTTGATGTATGCCGTGGTTATCTTGGAAGGTCGTGGTGAGGCATTTTCCACCTCACTCCTACCTCGTTTTACTCTAGCCCTAAAAGATGGTTAAGATTTTACTACCATTTTGCTACCATAATGCCAAAAACAGGGTAAAAAAACAGAGACCAGGAAGAACTTCCCGGTCTCTTTAAATCTTTCGGTGATTGATATTTTCGTTTGACTTTTTAAAATGATTTTCATAGTATACCTGATTCGAGTTTTGGAGGTTATCAGAATTATGTATGCGGTGATCAAGACAGGCGGGAAGCAATACCGGGTTGCACCGGGAGAAGAGATAAGGGTTGAGAAGCTATCGGGACAGGTGGGAGACAGTATCTCCTTTGAGGAGGTATTATTGACCTCCGATGGTGAGAATGTCAGCGTAGGGAAACCTTTTCTTGATAATGCGAAGGTGATTGCCCGCATCACAGGGCATGGAAGAGGGAGGAAAGTTGTTGTTTTCAAGTACAAAAAGAGAAAAGGATATCGCAAAAAAAGGGGACACAGACAGCATTATTCCCTCGTGAAAGTTGAGAATATCGAAACCTAGAGGATTTCTTCTCGATTTCTACAACCATGAGGAAGAGGGTTTAAACATGGCGCATAAAAAAGCAGGTGGTAGTTCAAGAAACGGCAGAGACAGTGCCGGGCAAAGATATGGGGTAAAAAAATATGGTGGTCAGCCGGTCCGCGCCGGGAACATCCTGGTTCGCCAAAAGGGGACGAAGCTGCATGCCGGGGACAATGTTGGTGTTGGAAGGGACTACACTCTTTTTGCCAAAATTGATGGTATTGTTGCCTTTGAAAGACTCGGTAAATTCAGGAAAAAAGTGAGTGTCTATGCCTCCTAGGAGGCCGTCGGAAAACCACCGTCTGCCGTTCGACAGACCGTTTGACAAGCTCACGGTCCTGAGCCAAGTCGATGGACTCACGGCCCTGAGTAAAATCGAAGAGCTGTATTATCCTCATACCTCGGGGGGTTCGTCCCGCTAAACGGGATGGAGATTTTCCATCAGCCTCTCTCGGAACGCCCTCCTTGACCTAGAGGTCGATTTTGCGACCCTTCTGCTAGAATAAAGAATGTACACATTTGATGAAATCTTGATCAAGACCAGATCAGGAGACGGGGGAAGAGGCTGCGTCAGCTTTCGCAGGGAGAAATACATACCGCGAGGCGGACCGGACGGTGGAGATGGTGGAAACGGGGGAGACGCCATCATCAGGACCAACAAAAGACTTCACACACTCAAGGATTACAGTTCCAGAAAATATTTCAGGGCCCAGAACGGACAACCCGGCGCCGGGAAAAAACGATCAGGAAAAAATGGTAAGGACGTAGTCATTGAGGTCCCTCTCGGGACAATTGTTCATGACTATGCTACCAATGAAATCATTGCCGACCTGACTCAAGAAAATCAGGAGGTGGCGATCCTCAGCGGAGGAAAAGGCGGGAAAGGAAACCGGCATTTTGCCACCTCTACCAACAGGGCCCCCCGCATGGCCCAACCTGGAGAGCCCGGACAGGAAATAGAACTCAGGCTATCCCTCAAATACCTTGCTGATATAGGCCTTATCGGACTGCCCAATGCAGGAAAATCCACGCTTCTTTCGCGTTTGACCATGGCCCGCCCTCGGGTTGACGGGTATCCTTTCACAACACTTACGCCAAATCTGGGAATCATTACTTTTGATGACGGAGAGACCCTTACCATCGCAGACATCCCCGGTTTGATAGAGGGGGCCAGTGACGGGCGCGGGTTGGGCTATCGGTTTCTGAAACACATCGAGCGAACCAAACTCCTCCTCCACCTCATAGATATCACTTTTGTCCCACAGGGGGATCCCCTGGAGGACTATCATACCGTTAGCCGGGAATTGCGGAAATTCGATTCCTCTCTGGATCAAAAAGAAAGAATGGTTCTGATCAATAAAATAGATACTTGTGCAGAGGGCCGGCGAGATGTCGGTCTTCTCAAAAAGGCCCTGCATGGACTCGGTGAGGAAGTGGTCCCCGTATCCGCCCTTACGGGTGAAGGGCTGGATGTTTTGAGGGAGGCACTGTCGAGGAGATTTTTTGATGCAGAAACAGGTGCGGAAAAAGGTCCCATCAAGAAAGGCACTGCTTAGGACCGTCAAGAGGGCGGTCGTCAAGGTGGGCAGCGGTGTCCTGAGCACCAGGGATGGCCTGAACAGCAAGGTGATCAATGATCTTGCAGGGGAGATATGCACCTTGCGGGAAGAGGGTACAGAAGTCATTTTGGTATCCTCAGGGGCCATTGCTTCCGGGTTGAAAAAGGTCGGGTTGGAGAAAAGGCCTGACTCTATATCGCAACAGCAGGCGGTTGCGGCTGTGGGACAAAGCACGTTGATGATGACCTACGAAAAGGCCTTCGGCCGGCATGGGCAAAAGGTCGCGCAGATCCTTGTTACGAGGGATGATCTCAACCACCGGGGCCGCTACCTCAATGCACGCAATACGGTATTTACCTTGCTGGGCTGGAGGATCATTCCCATCATTAATGAAAACGATACGGTGGTGGTGGATGAAATCAAGTTTGGTGACAATGACAATCTCAGTGCTATGGTCACCAATCTCACGGAATCACATCTACTGGTGAATCTAACGGACATCGACGGCCTCTTTGACAGGGACCCACGCGTTCATAGGGACGCCACCCTTATTGGGACCGTTGAAAAAGTAGGCCGGGATGTTCTGAGATATGCCAGTGCCATCCCCGGTTTTCTTGGTACAGGCGGAATGGCGAGTAAAGTCAAAGCAGCGCAAAAGGCTTCCCTTGCCGGTGTCCCCACTATCATTGCCAATGGTCTCAAAGGGGGTATTCTGAAAAGGATTTTCAGGGGGGAGGAGGAGGGGACCTTTTTCGTTCCCCAGGACACAGCGCTCTGCAGTCGGAAACACTGGATCGCATTCGGGCGCTCACCAAAGGGAGAGATGGTCATTGACCAGGGAGCACAAAGGGCCCTTATTGAAAGAGGAAAAAGCCTGCTTCCTTCGGGCATCAAAGAGGTGAAAGGGAACTTCAGTCTTGGGGACTCCGTGATCCTGATCAATGAGAGTGACGAAGAATTGGCGGTGGGGATGGTCAACTACAACTCAGGTGAGGTCAGAAAAATCATGGGTTCACGGAGTTCCGAAATCGAGTCCATTCTGGGATTCAAGCACGATGACGAAGTTATCCACCGTGATAATCTGGTCATCACAAGGGAGACCGAAGAAGGGGAGAATGTATGTCAGTTGAGGGCATGATTCAAGAGATGGGTAAAAACGCAAAGGCCGCAGCCAGGTCGTTGAGAAACGAGGGAAGGGAAAAGAAGGATGCGGCCCTGAACCTCATGTGCAGGAAATTGATGGAAAATGAGGGCCATATTAGAGAAGAGAATGCCCGGGATGTGTCAGCGGCGCAGGACAGAGGGCTGAGTGCCGCCATGGTTGACCGTTTGACCTTGGACCGAAAGACTATTTATTCTATGGCCGATGCCCTGAAAGAAGTCGCGGCGCTGCCGGATCCCGTAGGTGAAGTCACCGGCATGTGGAAAAGGCCCAATGGCCTCATGGTCGGTCGTGTTCGAATCCCACTCGGTGTTGTGGGCTTCATATATGAATCCCGTCCCAATGTGACGGTGGATGCCGCAAGCCTCTGCCTGAAATCCGGGAATGCCGTAATCCTCAAGGGGGGATCAGAGGCGATTCATTCAAATCTTGCCCTTGCTGAAATACTGGCAGAGTCACTGGAAGAGAGCGGGCTGCCCAAGACAGCCGTTCAGGTGGTGCCGACCACTGACAGGGATGCGGTGAAGATCCTTTTGGGCATGGAAGATGACGTGGATATCATCATCCCGAGAGGAGGTGAGGGCCTCATACGATTTGTTGCGGAAAACTCACGAATACCTGTGCTGAAGCATTATAAAGGTGTGTGCCATATCTATGTGGATGAGTTCGCGGATCTGGAAATGGCCTATGAAGTATGCTTTAATGCCAAAGTACAGCGGCCCGGTGTCTGCAACGCCATGGAGACCCTGCTCGTGCATGACGCCATAGCCGGCGACTTCCTGCCTTCAATGGCAAAGCGTCTCGAAACCGCGGGTGTGGACATCCGGGGATGCGCCAGGACCCTCTCATTGCTCTCTGATGCAAAACCCGCTGATGAGTCGGATTGGTACACCGAGTTTCTTGATCTCATCCTGGCAATCAGGGTCGTATCCAGTATGGATGAGGCCCTTGACCATATAGACAAATACGGCTCAAACCACACGGAGGCAATTATTAGCCGGGATTACCGCCGTACCCAAAGGTTTTTGGCGGAAGTTGACTCTTCTGTGGTCCTTGCCAATGCCTCTACGCGGTTTAATGATGGAAACCAGCTGGGACTGGGTGCGGAGATCGGCATAAACACCTCCAAGCTCCATGCCTATGGCCCCATGGGGCTGGAGGAACTCACCACCACAAAGTTTGTCGTCTATGGGGACGGACAAATCAGAACCTAGGAGACTGTCGCAAAACCCCCATCTGCATAACCAATGAGAAGACCCACATTGTTAAAGAAATTACTGGGACATTTTACTACAAAGGAAGGGAAGATCTTTTGAGACTGGGGATTTTTGGAGGCACATTTGATCCTATCCATCTCGGCCACTTGCGTTTAGCGGAAGAGGTCGGCGAGGAACTGGGTCTGGAAAGGGTCTACCTCATACCGGCAGCGGTCCCACCCCATAAGGGGGGAAGACCGATCGCGTCCTTTCAGGACAGGCTGGTCATGGTCACACTGGCTACCGAGGAGTCCCCCTTTCTTGAACCACTTGACCTGGAAGGCCGCCGCCCGGGCCTCTCATACTCCATAGAGACGCTCAAAGAACTCCATCGACTATTTGCACCCGATCCGGATCTCTACTTTATTCTTGGAATGGATGCATTCTATGAGATTGAGACCTGGCATGAGTATACAAAGCTCTTTGATTACGCCCACTTTGTGGTGATTCCCAGACCCGGTGCCCCGTCGGAGCAGTTGGATACCTTTCTTGCGACCTTGGAGGTGCGGTTTACAAAACAGGAACAAAACCACCTGTTTTCAGGACCCTCAGGCAAGGAGCTGATATTCAAACAGGCTCTTCTGATGGACATTTCTTCCACAAATATCAGAGAGAGGGTGGCTGCTGGAAAATCCATTCGATTCCTTGTGCCTCGGAAAGTAAGGACTTATATTAGGGAGAAAGGATTGTACGGGACCCATGGAATCCCTTGACAAAGCGATGCTCTGCCTGAGCATTATACAAGAGAGAAAGGCCGTTGATCCTGTGGTCTTTGAGATAGGAAAGCTGACGTCCATTGCAGATTATTTTCTCATTGCAAGCGGGAATTCCAACAGACAGGTGCAGGCCATCAGCCGACACCTGGCAACCGAAATGCGGAAAAGGGGCTTCAGATCCTTCGGAGTGGAGGGCGAACAAAAAGGCCACTGGATCCTCATGGATTATGGAGACGTGGTGGTCCATGTGTTTTATCATCCGGTCAGGGAATTCTATGACCTGGAGGGTTTCTGGATCGAAGCCGACAGGATTACTTTGGAATGAAAAAATCGCTTCATAAAAAACCCTCACACAGGCTCATTCTTTGGGCGGTCCTGTGTTTTACTC
The DNA here is from genome assembly GCA_019307805.1 of Deltaproteobacteria bacterium. Lineage (GTDB taxonomy): Bacteria > Desulfobacterota > DSM-4660 > Desulfatiglandales > HGW-15 > JAFDIX01. The sequence continues at coordinate 6,808 of JAFDIX010000076.1, forward strand.
TCCTTTATTCGATGCCTCGTGATGCTGCTGGTCTGTCGGTTCAGGACGAGGCAATCATTGGACAGAAATACCTGGGTCTCCTCCAAAATTATTTTGAATTTGTGGATGACGCTTATGCCACGGCCTATATCAATAGTCTGGGTCAATATCTGATAAAACCCCTTGAAACCAAACATTTCCCCTACCGCTTTTATATTGTCAAGAACAACGACTTGAATGCTTTCGCAGTGCCCGGAGGGCATATTTTTATTTTTTCAGGGCTTATCGAAGCGTCCGATGAAGTGGATGAACTGGCATCCGTGGTGTGCCATGAAATCGGGCATATCTCCGCCAGGCACATGGCCTATCGGTTGGAGCAGAGCAAGAAATTAAACCTCTTGTCCATGGCAGGGCTCCTTGCCGGGATTCTTATTGGGGGAGACGCCGGGGGCGCCATTATGGCCGGGACCATGGGGGCGACACAGCAGGCCCAACTCAATTACAGCCGGGATGATGAACGCCAGGCGGACCAGCTGGGGGTGAAGTACATGGATACGTCGGGGTTTGATCCTTCGGCCCAGGTCACCATCATGCGAAAGCTCAGCGAGGCGAGCTGGGGCTCTGCAAGCAGAATACCCAGTTACCTTCTGACGCACCCGGGAGGTGCCGAAAGGATGGCCACTATCGAGAACATGATCTCAGGCCAAACACGGAAACCCGAAAAGCCAATGGCGGTCGAATTCCGGAGGCGGTTCCCTGTGTTTAAAACTATTGTCAAAGCCACTACCATGGATCCCCTGTACGGGGAGACAGTGTTTCGCAGGGAACTTGAAAAGCAGCCTGATTCGACTTTGGCACACTTTGGCCTGGGCATCCTATTGAAGGAGGGGATGGAATATGGCGATGCCATTCACGAATTCCAGGAAGCCCTGAAGGGAAAATCCTATGTCCCGATCATACTTGCCCATCTGGGGGAAGCCTATCAACTCGCCGGACGAGACGATGAGGCCATCGCGGTCTTGGAAAGGGCCCTCAAGCTGGATAGGCAAAATAGAACCGCACTGTTCCTCCTGGCACATTCATACCAAAGCCTGGAGGAATACCAAAAGGCTATCGATCTCTATAAAAAGCTTACCTACCTGAGACCAGTCAAAAAAGAAGTCTACTATAATCTCGGTATTTGTTATGGAAGGGAAAAGAGGCTGGCTCGTGCCCACTACAACTTCGGTATATACTTTATGCGCTTACGGCAAATAGAAAAGGCGAGATTCCATCTGCAAAAGGCCAATGCGCTCTGCCGAAACGACCCGTCCCTCAAGAATCGGATTCGCAAGGCCACGGAAATGCTGGCTCCCAAAAACAAAGTCCCCCAACAATAGGAATCACCCTTGGTCCATAACCAAGCTCCGGGGGAAACCCCTACCCGCGTCCGGCTATGCCTTGTAAATGATGCATATCCGAGCAATCAGCATAATGGCAATAATCACGAGGTGATAGCTCCTCCCCTTTCAGGGGTAAACCAAAGCCGGGCCCTCTGGACCCGGATATTTACTTGGTCTCTGCCAGGAAACTGCCGGCCACATAACTCTTGAAATCATCGGGCAGTGAGAGGTAAATTTTCCCCGGAAGGCCTCCTTTTTGCCTCTTTCCGAAATTCAGGCGCATGGCATAATCTTTCATGTAGATCTTGGTCTCCGGCACATCCTTGCCTTCCACTTTCCACGACATATGAATGTGGGGCGATCCGAAGCCCTTATCTTTGTTGATATCGAAGCTCTTTCCCTGGGGGTCCTCATCCTTTTTCAGGAAGAGGAAAATTTTCAAACTACGGTCAGGGAAGAAATCCTTGCCCTGGCGCAGGGTCAGGATGCCGCTCTGGATTTTGGCAGCGTCTATCGTAAAGCTTTCACCATGAATTTTCCCCGTGGCAGTGGTGGAAGGGATCTCCACACTGCTGAGGTCCATGCGCCAGCCTCCGCCGGAGGAGGCATGGCGGGCTTTTTGGGTCTTTTTGGCGGGCGTCATTCCCAAATATTTTCTGGCTTCATTTTGCCCCATCTTGGCGGCCTTTTGAAAGTCAGCCGTCGCTTTTTCCTTGTCTCCCTTAGAGAGGTGGACAACGGCACGGTTGTAATAGATATCCCCATCGTTGGGATTTATTTTGAGTGCGGCATCAAAATCCTGGATGGCAAGATCCGATTTCCCAGATTTGAAATAGGCACTTCCCCGATTGCAGAGAGCATCGACTGCGCGACGTTCTATTTTTAAAATTTTTGAGAAATCCTGGATGGCCTGGTCGTATTTATTTTGTTTGGCGTAGATGAGACCACGGTTATAAAGGGCATCCACATGTCTTTTATCCAAGGCGATGGCTTTGGAATAGTCATTTTCGGCAGCCTGCATATCCCCCTTGAACTCATGCAGCCACCCACGGTTGAAAAAGGCATCCGCATTTTTCTCACTCAACTTGATCAGGTTGTTTACCTTCCTCATTTCAAGGGCAAAATCAATGGTCGCTCCGGGTTTCTCGGCAGAAGGAGTCTCAG
>JAFDIX010000533.1 GCA_019307805.1 Deltaproteobacteria bacterium
GATTCCAGCGAAGCATGAGTCCCTCACCTATGAAAAGGTTTCCTCTATCATTGAAACCGGCCAATCATTTCTCCTGAACCAATGCATTTGCAAGAAAGAAAAAGGTCTTTTGGACAACCCCTGTGAAAAGCCTCTGGAGGTCTGTTTGGCCATAGCCCCGGTTCCCGGGATTTTTCAAGACAGCAAGGTGGGCCACACCATCTCCAAGGAGGAGGCCTATGAAGTGCTTCAAAAGTCTGAGGAGGAAGCCCTGGTTCACCTCACCTGGAACGTTGAGAGCGGTCACTATTTTATATGTAATTGCTGCGGGTGCTGCTGCGGGGTATTGGAAGGGATCAACAGGCTCGGCATTCCGGCTTCCAAGGTTCTCAACTCCTACTACTATGCAGAGATCGATCCTGATGAGTGCACCCTGTGCGGTGTGTGCGCAGATGAGCGCTGTCAAGTAAATGCCATTGAAGAAAGTGATGGTGTAAATCAGGTCATTCAGGAAAGGTGCATTGGATGCGGGCTTTGCATCAGCACGTGTCCCTCCGAGGCCATCCGGCTGGTGCGGAAACAACCGGAAGAATTGGTGCCCCCTCCAAAGGATGAGATGGCCTGGTTTGATGAACGCGCACGCCAGCGTGGGGTAGATATCAGCGAATATAAATGAGCAGGAGGGGAGCGGCCATAAAACGATTACATTTCTTATGAGATACTATGCCCCAAGGGGATAACCCCTCTACACACACCAATAAAATGGAATAGCATTGCATTTAAAACCCCCATGAGAGGAGGCATCCTAACTCATGGGGGTTTTACCCTTGAGGCTTCAAGGGGCTAGAAATGAGAGCGCTTCTGTCTTGGTTGAATAGGGAAGGACCAGAAGCACCAAATTAGGAGGTAATAACGCTGAAAAAAAATATACCACAATGTGGCATTCCTTGTCAACCCCATGTGCTCATTTTTTTAAAATAAATGTAATCCTGCAGACGGCTAATGTGAAGGGTTGATCACGGCTCGACCGAACCCATCGCGTGCTGAGTTCTGTCTACTGATCACTGGTTACTGTCTTTTTGGCGGGCGCGCCAGCCTGTTTCGGGCACTAAAAATCCAAACACTCCCATCGCAATTCCTGATCCAATCAAGACGATAAGGGCCGGCACAAGGGTCCCCGACATATCCAGAAAATGTCCTGCCACCCAGGGACCTGCAAGGGCGCCCAGATAGCTCCCGGAGATCGCCATACCGCTCGCAAGGCCCACACATTCTTTAGGAACGAGATCAACGGGCAGGGCAAGGAGCAGGGGGAACACGCTCACCACGACTCCCAGGAATACCATGAGAGGCCAGCCAAATGGCACGCTGATGTAAATGGCAGACCAGGCCACAATAATGTAGCCAAGAGCGGACAACATGATGAACGGTCGCACCAGGCCTATTTTGTGGGAGATCCAAGGGGTGAGAAACATGAAGGGAATGGATACCCAGGACATCAAAGATATCATGAGTCCTGCGGTTTCCGGCGAGGCCCCCTTGAGGGTCATCAAGTGAGGGGCCCAGCCTGTCCACGTATAGAACTGTAAATTCTGAAAGAAAAAGGCGATGGTGGCGAACCACAGACCGGGGTTTTTCCAGACGTGATCTGATGACGATTTCCTGTCTTCTCTGGTTAGCCCCTGCTGGGCGGCAACAGAAGTGACAGGGTGTTCCCTGACAACGATCCACCACAGGATCGCCCCCACGGCCAGGGGAATGCTCCAAATAAAAAAGGTCCCTTGATAACTGTTGGTGATTGGAAAAATAACGGAACGGGTGATCCCCAGGGCAATGGCAACCCCTATGGCAATGCCGGTGACATAGATGCCGGTAGCCAGACCGACTTTCTTGGCAGGGAACCAGAGGCCCACAAGCTTTGGCAGGCTTGAAAATGACATGCTGAAGCCAATGCCAAAGATGCACATAAACACAAAAAGGGGCCAGAATGCGGAAGCGGTGCTCGAGGCAAAGCTCCCCAATGCCATGAGAATTGCCCCAATACCTGCCGCCCTTCTGGGGCCTACTTTATCACTAAAACGACCGCTGGGGATGGCAGTAATGGCAAGGATGGCCACGGGGAGAGAAAAGAAGAGGCCGATCTTGCTGTGGGTCAAGGAGAGGGCCTCCCTGACGACGTCCCCAATGGGTGGAAAGCAGAGAATCCGGCCGAACATCCCAAAGCCCAGTACCCATGCACACCCAACAACCGCCCAAGCCCTTTTAGGTACATCCATCGCTATTCTTCATCCTGCTCTCCGTCACCAGGGGAAGCCTCAGTGACTTGATCTTCGCTTTTTGGGGAGGGGTCGGATAGTGGCGCGGGTGGAGGAGCATGGGGTGCAGAGGGGTGTATTTTAAATTGAAAGACGTCATGGCGCTGGTAGTGGCCTGCAAAGTCGTGCACAAGCTTGGCGCGGACCGTGTCAGTGAGGTCTGCATCCGCATAGATTATCTCTTCCCCTGGGCCTGCGGGGCCGGCAATCACCCTGCCAAAGGGATCGATGATGGTGGAGCCCCCAAGGCTCTTAGGGTCGGCGAGATAGTCCCGATCCCCATCGGTGACCTCCATGATTTCGCGCATCTCTTTGCTGATTGTGCCGCAGGCATTAATCACAAAACTCTTGCACATGTAAGCGATATTCCTGCCAGCCAGCAGGGCAGTATCATACATCTTGGTCCAACCGGGGAAAAAATAATGGGGCCAACTCGCCACATGCACGCGCATGTTCTGGGCTGCAAGGGTATAAACGCCCAAGGGATTGGAATTTTCCCCGCAGATCAATCCGCCGATAGGTCCAAAGTCCGTGGGAAAGGCGCGCATGCCATGGCCGGACCCAGATGAATGCACCAGGCGCTCGCCCACTGTTGGAACAAGCTTTTGGTGGACCCCGAGAATCTCACCACGTCTTCCAATGTGCAGCTGGGCATTGAACATGGTCCCGGTAGTCCCTGCCCGCCGTTCGCACAACCCCATCACCACATAGCAATTGGCGCGGCGTGCGGCTTTGCACAGTGCATCGGTCGCCGGACTCGGAATTTCCACTGAATTCAAAAAGAGCCTGGTAGCCAGGTCAAGGCTCGTCTGACTTGTGGCGGGGTAGTGATAATACCAGATAGGGTGCGCCGGGATAAATCCTTCTGGAAATCCGACAATATGGGCGCCATTGTCAGAGGCCTCTTGGATGATCCTGCAGGCCTTCTCTACAGTGGCATCGCGATCCAGGAAGACAGGCGCGGCCTGGGCTGCAGCCAAACGGATGGTTGGAAAATCATGGTCCATCTAGGGCAAAGGGAAAGGGGTGTCAATGGAAAGGAGGGAAGTCTCTGCCTTCACCAAGCTCTAGGGCGTGAACAGGCCTAACAGGGACCACCAGAAATAGTTCAGGGGCAGCAACAGGAGGATGGAAACACCTGCAAGGGCGAGTATTAATCGCGTGCCTTTCAGCATGTTGACT
>JAFDIX010000534.1 GCA_019307805.1 Deltaproteobacteria bacterium
GGAAGAGGGCACAAGAAACAGCGCCAAAAGGTAACCCGCAACCTCATCAATGACCACTTCCGAGGGGTCTTCCCGCCCCATAAGGCGACAGCTTCGATCCGCTGCCCAGATGGCTAGGAAGACAAAGGCAAACAGAAAAAGTGCTTCGTAAAGGGAACCGAAATACTTGATGATGAGGACCAACGGAAGCCCTGCCAGGGTCCCAAATGTTCCCGGCGCTTTGGGTACAAGTCCGGCGCCAAACCAGGTGGACAGGACAAGGGCCGTCTTCCCGCGGACATCGGCTTCGCTGAATATTTTCCCCAAAGTCAAGGTATCAAATTGGTTTTCAGACATCAAGCAGGTTTAGCTCTTGTTGTGAGAAACGACCCAGTGGTAGATCTCCCTGATGGGAATCCCCTTTTCCCGGGCGATTCTTCGACAGGCCTCATACTCGGGCATGACGGTGGATGAACCATCTTGCCCCAGAACCTTTTTTACTGACAAGGAGCCCCATGGGCTTTCAATCTCAATGGCTTCTCCCCTGAGGGTCTTTCTCTGGCTGTATCGAAACCGGATACCCAATGTGGTGGTTTCCCTGAACAGGATTTCCATGAGTTCTTCACGTTGGTGTGGACGGCCCATCACCTGCAGAAGGACACCCGGCCTGTTCTTCTTCATCTGAACCGGGCAAAAGATCACATCCAGGGCACCGGCTTCAAAGAGCCTTTCCATGAGAAAACCCATCCATTCGGGATTCATATCATCCAGATTGGCTTCCAACAGGACGACGGTTTCGACCTGTTTTTCCAAGTGTTCGCGGCCGATAAGGATTCTAAGAAGGTTGGGTCTGTCGGGCAGATCTCTGGTGCCGGCCCCATACCCCACGGTCTCTACCATCATGGGAGGCATGCTTCCAAAGGAGTGGGCCAGGGCGGTTACCAGGGCGGCCCCGGTAGGGGTCACCAATTCATACTGAAGCCCGGAATCATAGACGGGAACGTCCTTGAGCAGGGCAATGGTCGCAGGTGCGGGCACAGGTATTCTTCCATGTCTTGTGTCCACAAACCCGGATCCCAGGGGCAGGGCGGAGGCGGAAAGCGAGGTTATCCCCAGGGATTCCAGGCCATATACGGCCCCCACGATATCTATAATAGAGTCAACGGCGCCCACTTCATGAAAATGCACCTCTCCAGGGGGGCGGTTATGGATGATGCCTTCTTCCCGGGCAATGGACTCAAAAATGTCCATGATTGTGTGCTTCGCACCCGTGCTCAGATCTCCTCCCTCCACGATTCCACCAATCTCTTTGAGCCCTCTGTGGGCCTGTTTGCCCGAATCCACGCTGACTACAAGCCGGGTTCCAAAAAGATGTTGTTTTTCTACCTTTTCGGTTTCAAGTCCATAGCCCTTCAAGGGGAGTGTGGCAAGGGTCCTTTCCAACGCTTCGAAGGGGAGACCGGCATCCAGGAGGGCTCCCAGAAACATGTCTCCGCTGATTCCGGAAAAGCAATCGAGGTATGCGGTTTTCATAGTTACACTCCGAGTAATGGCTCACCACTATTGATCATTTGTCTTAACAGGACCTGCTACCCATGTCAATTGGGCGGGTTCTTCCCTGATCCACCATCAAGGTGTCATCTGCGGCGTTGCCTTCGATCGCTCCTCCCTGCGGCGTATAGTTCATACGCCTTGTCGTCGCTCCTCGGTGCCTTGCATTTAACACCTTCCTGGTGCCCAGGGATAGGCCAAAATCCTACGCCTTTGTTGATGATTTAGAATTTAGGTAGTGGATTTTGGTTCTTAGGCGAAAAGGGTTTTTCCAACCGAAAGTCAGGCACAAAAGAAGGGGCATGGGTCGATTCGTCTTTGTTCTGTTCGGGGAATTGGACAAAGAGGTTTTCAAAACCCAAGTCCAGGGCGTGTGTATACACCCGCTCGAATTCATCGGGGGTGAGAAGGCGATTGAGTTCTTCATCCTCCATGGGCAGGGCAGGATAGTATTGGGACATGAGGCTGACAGGAAGCGCGGCGCCGAACTCAAGAAAAAGGGTCGTGAGGACTCCAATAGAATTCTCGATCTCACCGGGAAGGATGAGATGTCTTACCAGGACGCCCCTTTTGGCAATCCTGTTACCGTTTTCGCAGACATCGAGAAAGCCCTTCTGTCTCACCATTTCAGAGAGGGCCTCCAGGGCAACCTTTGGATAGTCCCTGCATTTGGAAAGCCGCCGGGCCAACCCCGAATCCCCGTACTTGAAGTCAGTGAGATAGATGTCGACATAGGGTGCCCCAATCCTGAGCATGGATAGGGATTGATAACCGGACAGGTTATAGACAACGGGCAGGGAGTACCCTTGCTCCCGAAGAGAGATAACGCATTGAAAGACATGGGGAAAGAAGTGATCAGGGGTTACAAAGTTGATGTTATGGACCCCGTGGGTTTCAATCATGTCCATGGCCCTTTCAACCAACCCGTCCAGGTCCATGGGATGCCCCAGCCCCTGCTTTGATATCTGGTGGTTCTGGCAATAGGCGCACCGCAGGGAGCAGCCGGTCAAAAAAACAGTGCCGGAACCCCGTTCTCCTGAAATGGGGGGTTCCTCACCAAAATGGGGGCCGATGTAGGCAATGCGGAGTTGGTGGTTTTCACGGCAGAAGCCTTCCCTTCCGTTTGCCCCCCGGCCAAGCCGGTTCACGCCACAGCTTCTGGGGCACAGATTGCAGTCTCTGTAAAGGCTCATAAAATCCATTTGCAAATTAAATCATTTTAGGCAGACCCTATCAAGATGAAACCAATACTGGATAAAATAGATTTACCTTAGGGGTAAAATATCTTGACCTATTTTTTTGTTTTTTTGAAGATTGCTCAAATTGAGGAGGTAGGCAAACGCTATGAAGACTAAAGGGGGTTATTATTCAAATCTTCCTGTTCCTCCCGGGGAATACCTCGAAGAAGTGCTGGGAGATTTGGGGATGAGCAAGGATGAGCTGGCCAGGCGAATGAATCAGTCGGCACGGGGACTGAGTGCGATTTTCAAGGGAGAGAAGGCGATTACTCCGGATACGGCCTTGCAGCTCGATAAGCTGGTCGGTGTTCCTGCCCATATTTGGACGGGTCTGGAGGCGGAATACCGTCTTACACTGGCAAGAGAACAGCAAAAGAAAGTGTTTTGAGGCCATAATCGAGGAGAAGGTATGAGCCAGTACAAGATACACCCCATTGTTATGGGAACAAAGATCTTTGACAAGGGCATGATGACCTATCAATGGGATTATGGCAATACCTATACCATCCCCATCTACTGCTGGTACATAGATCCTGGTGGACACGGGTGAGATGAGCCCCATTCGATCAGAGGAGCGGGAAAAAAGCATTGGTGGCAGGATCCACACCTTTGAGGAAGGGCTGTCGCTATGGGGCCTCATCCCAGAGGACATCGATATCGTGATTCACACCCACCTGCACAATGATCATTGCGAAAATGATTATAAATGTGAAAATGCCCGTGTATATGTACATGAAAAAGAATTGGAGCAAATCCATAATCCCCATCCTCTGGATTTTCGCTATTTGGAGGACTACATCGAAGATGTGGAGGAGAACGGCCAGATTTCGTTGGTTACCGGGAACATGGAAATTGTGCCCGGCATCCATGTGATTCATACACCGGCCCATACGGAAGGGGGCTTGACAGTACTGATAGATACTCCCGAGGGAAAAGCGGTCATTACAGGATTCTGTGTCATCATGGAAAACTTTTTCCCGCCGAAGCAGATTACGGCCATGGAAATGGAGGTGATTCCTCCCGGCACCTCTGTCAATACCTATGAGGCCTATGATATCTTGAGGAAGGTCAAAGAGATGGCAGATATCCTGATCCCGCTCCACGAGCCCCGGTTTGCATCTATGGGAACT
>JAFDIX010000535.1 GCA_019307805.1 Deltaproteobacteria bacterium
GCCAAGTGGGCCAGCAACGACCTGTAACGGGAGGCTAATCCCAGGGACATTACCCCTGAACAGATCAAGGAAATCATGCTCTCCTGTATTTAATCTTGATTTTGAGTTAGAAGGAAAGCCACCCGCCCTGGCTGGGCGGATGGCTTTTGCCTGCTCCTGCTGTTTTGTGCTATGATTTCTGTAACGACTTGTGTAAGAATCAATGAGCGGTGTTGATTTGAAGAGTAGGGAAAAAGGGTTTTAGCAGAAAGCTCATCTTAGGGCATCTTGCTGGTGCTGGATAATCTCAATTCAAGGAGGGAAACATGAAATTCTTAAAGGTAGACATGAGCACAAAGAGTGTGAACGTGGAAGATGTGCCTCAGGAATATATGGGGCTTGGAGGCAGGGGTCTCACCTCAATCATGATCAATGCGGAGGTGCCGGCCACCTGTGACCCTCTGGGTCCGGAGAATAAACTCATTGTAGCGCCTGGCGTCCTGAGTGGGACCAGTTTAGTGAACACCAGCAGGGTTTCAATAGGGGCAAAAAGCCCGCTCACAGGCACAATCAAGGAGAGTAATGCCGGGGGAACTGTTGCGGCTGCCCTCGGTCATTTGGGAATCACTGCCATTATTTTTGAAAACCAGGCTCCTGATGGCGAACTTTATATTTTCAGGATTGATGAGAACGGTGATGCCAGCCTGATTCCAGCTCAAGAGTTTAAAGGGATGAGAACCTATGCTTTGTCTGAGAAGTTGCTTGAGACCTATGGGGAGAAGAGCGCGGTGCTCTGTATTGGACCGGCCGGCGAGCAGAAATTGACCGCAGCTTCCATCCAAACCACGGATGTGGATGGGCGTCCCTGTCGGGCCGCGGGCCGCGGGGGGTTAGGCGCGGTCATGGGGTCCAAGGGGATCAAGGCTATCGTGGTGGACCGACGTGGAAAGAGCGCCGATGCCATAGCGGATCCCGAAGCCTTCAAGGAAGCGGCCAAAGCCTTTGCCAAGGCCGTCAAGGAGCATCCTTTCACCGGGCAGATGCTGCCTGCCCTGGGAACGGCGGGCATGGTGGCGCCGGTCAATTCCATGGGGGCCTTTCCCACCCTCAATGCCACACAGGGGGTCATGGAAGGCTGGGAGAAAATTAGCGGCGAGACCCTGGCCAAGGTCATTCAGGAACGGGGCGGTAACCCGAGCCACATGGGCTGCGCCCAGTGCATTGTGCATTGCTCCAATGAATTCGTGGACAAGGCGGGCAAGTACGTCACCTCCTCCCTGGAATACGAGACGATCTGGTCTATGGGGGGCATGACCGGCATTGATGATTTGGATACCATTGCGCAACTGGACCATTTGTGCGACGATATTGGCGTTGACACTATGGATACGGGGGTGGCCGTAGCTGTGGCCATGGATGCGGGATACAAGAACTTCGGCGACGGCGAGGCGGCCATTGAAATGGTCGAGGAGATCGGAAATGGGACGGCATTCGGAAAGATTCTTGGAAACGGTGCCGCTGCAGTCGGGAAGCACTTTAACCACCATAGGGTGCCCGTGGTCAAAGGACAGGCCATTGCAGCCTATGATCCCAGGGCCATGCAGGGAAATGCCGTCACCTATGCCACTTCCCCTATGGGGGCTGATCACACGGCGGGAAATGTAGTAGGAGAGTACATGGCAGGTGCCCTGGATCCCTTGAAACCAGAAGGGCAGGTGGAGGCCTCCCGGAATGCCCAGATTGCCATGGCATCGGTGGATTGCACAGGCCTGTGCTTACTGGCCAGTTTTGCCCTGACCATGCCCGAAGGGGCTGAAGCCTTTTTAAAGGCCATGAATGCCAAGTTTGGTGCCCAACTGGGACCGGATGATATTCCCGCGCTGGGGATCAGGGTTTTAAAGGAAGAGCTGGATTTTAACCGAAGGGCGGGGTTTACCGCCGCGGACGATCGTCTTCCCCAGTTTTTCTATGAGGAAGCACTTCCTCCGCACAACAAAGTGGTGCTTATCAGCGATGAGGAGATGGGCAACACCTTTGCCTTCTGATCCACAGATTCCGCGGATTACGCGGATGAAATAGAAAGTGGTTGTCCGTGGAATATTGGGAATGAAAATCAGGGTTAAATTATTTGGCATTTTAGGACAACGTTTTCCCGGTTATCATCATGAGCAGGGCATGGACGTTGAGATTCCGGATGGTGCGATGGTCAAAGACCTGCTCGCCCATCTGGAGATCTCAAAATCCTTTGGAGGAGTTGTTGCTGTGGAAGGTAAGTTGCTATCTGAGGATGCTATATTGGGTAATGGGGCTGAGGTGAATATTTTCCAGTCTGTTTTCGGAGGATAATGACAGGCCAAAGCGGTTGGAGCGAGAATTAACAGTATCTTTCAATCTTGTAGCATGGACGTTTAGTCACAAACTGAAAACGCTGGTTCTCAAGCTCAGTCGAAGATCCCGCCCGGGCGGGCTCAAAGGTCCGGATTAAGGTATTAGATAGTTGTTTTGCCCGGGCCTATCTGTCGTAAAGAAGCTCGGCTAATTCTGATAATCCAAGCCCTTCGAGCACCTTCCTTTCCGGCACCCCCTCTTCATTAAGTCCCCTTAGTTCATAGAACTCCTTCAACATCAGATCCATATCAGGAATGCTTCCCTCTGTGGGGCCCGTGTCCATGATGGTCATGAGCCTCTTTGGCAAGACATCGTGCTCTGCCCTGCCCCCGAACAGGTTGGACAAACCCCGCTTCATGTACCAGATCCTCCGCCCGAGTTGCATCACCTCATCAAGCGTGTAGTCAAATCCTGTAACATGTCTTACCATATCCACGGCTTGGGTGGCATTCAGGATCATCGCGCCTAAGTTACAGAACCCGGTACAATGGGAGAAAAACATCCCAAAATCCTCGCATGCAACATTCAGTTTGGCCTTACCCTCGTTGGTCATTCCGGTTATTTCATCTGCTAATTCCGGGATCTCGGGCAGATACATGCCGCCTCCCTCCACCGGAAAAACGAGACTGGCCATATGGCATGCCCCCCTGGACGAGACGGCATAGGCCAGACCGTGACCGTACGCACCCCTGGGATCATGCATGGGGGCTTCAAGACCCTTGACCGTGGTCAGAAAATCCGGGGCCCTACCGCCGATCTGTTCTGCTGCCTTGGCGCTCCCCTCTGACAGTATCGAACCAATCCCCTCTCTCTTCCCTATCTTTTCTACCATGGCGACAATCGCCTCTGAATTGCCCCATGTGAGGTTTAGACCATCGGTATCTTTTTCATTTATCAGGCCGTTTTCAAAGCACTCTATAGCAAAGGC
>JAFDIX010000536.1 GCA_019307805.1 Deltaproteobacteria bacterium
ATCGGTCAAGTCCACTACGTCGACGCTTAGTCCTCCTGTCTCTTCGCATGGTTCAATAACACGGCCCCAACGCAGCCCCACATCGCCGTTTGCACACATCCATCCATCCGCGATCGCTTCGTGGCATGCTTTCTCAATCGTATCGAACGCTTCATCTCCAGGCGGGAATCGGGAGGTTAGTTCCTCGGCAAGTTTAGCGTCTATCGCCATACTTGAGACAAGATCGGTCACGGGTTTAAGCAAGGCTTTAAATTCACTGATTCTCATAATTTAGCCTCCAGGTAAACTAGATTATCTCCATAACCTCCAGCCACCCGGGGCGCTCGGTTTGGATCTTTTCAATGGCGCCCTTGGATCCCAGTACCTTGACGAGACCCTTTTCCGTGACTCCCTTAAGCACTTCTCCGAAGGCCCTGAAGTCTGCCAGGCCCGTATCCAGGACCTCTTCACGCATCTGCTGGCGGTCTTCATCCGTCTCACCGGTAAGATGGTACAGCATGGAGGTGTAGCCCTTGGTATCGGGAAGCATATGTTGATCCATGTCGCCGATGGCACCGATGATACTCTTGGTGAGTTCATCCTCCGGCAGTTCCAGGCGACCCAGGAACTCGGCCGATTGGTCGAAGACCTCAAGGGTCTTGGCCAGGTTGGGGTCCCTGTAGGAGACAAAGGTCAGGACACCGGAAAGCCTGTCAAAAAGACAAAAGGCCCCATAGGCCCCCCCCTGCATTCGGACCCGTTCCCACAGCCAGACATTGCGCAGATACCGGGTGACCACCCGGGTGGAACCGTGATAGCGATATCCCAGATCAAAAAGATTCGTCCCCTTGCCCACGTAATTGACCTGGGCCGGAATGGTCATGCCCTCGAAAAGGGGAATGTCTTCCTGTCTCCAGGCCATGCTTTGGACAGAGGCGGCCGGCAGGGCATCCAGGAAACCATGGATTTCTTTCCGAAAAGGCCCCATGCCTTTTTCGTCCAGGGTGATGTTGAGAATCATGGCGTTTCGGTTGAGCAGGATTTTGCGAATCTCCTGAAGACGGGAAAGGACCGCCGGCCAATTGTCATCCACCTCTTTTGCCAGGCTTCTAAGGAAGAAGAGATAGTTCATCCCTCCCATCTGTTCGGCGGCCCAGTCCGCCTCACTGAAATGGGCCCGAAGACGCAAATTGACCATCTGGTGACCGGAAGGGATAAGGGCCTGTTCCTGCCTGGCCTTGGACTCGAGGACCATTTGCCGAAAGCGTTCACGATTGTCCAGATGTACCCCGAGGAGGACATCCTCGAGTATGTGGAGCAATTCCCCGGTTTTTCCAGCCATCGCCTTGCCCCTGAAAAAAAGCCGGGCCGCTCCCTTGCCCCCATCCTTCCTGTCGGATGTGAAAAGGGCGGTATGGATACCGCCGGTCTTGCGGCTGATACGCTGGGACAGTGTCACAAAATCCTCTTTGTCCGTCCCCATCTCCAAGAGGGCCCGGCCAAAGAGGCGGGCGTAGGGGAGGAGGTCCTGGGAGAGGGTATGAAGATCAAGACCCACGTCAAGATAGGCAACGCCATTGGTGAAGAGGTCGTGGCCGAGAATCCGGGCCCCGTTGTATTCCGACACATCCAGGGGAATGGTCTTGTTTTCAAGGGCCAGATCCGACCGCTTTAATGCCGGGATGGTGGCCAGGGCCTCGGGGGTATCCGGTGTCTCCTGCATCTGCTTGAGACTGCGGGTGGTGGCAATGACCTCTTCAAGTTGTTTTTTATTCATGGAGTCCCGGGCATGGGACAGCCTCTCCCTTTCCTCTGCCGACCTTCGGTCACCCAGTTCAGGGTCCGGACTCAGGATGACCGTGGTTCGGTGCGGGTTTTTCAGGAAAGAGCGTTCAATCATTTCCTCAAAAAAAGAGGGATTTGATGCGATAGCTGTTTTGATGTTTTCAAGAGGCTTTTCAAAGGCCACTAGGGCCAGAGGGTCTCCCCCGTAAAGCCATGTATTCAAGGCCCTGAGCATCAACAGGAGTCCCCGGGGATAACTTCCACTGTTATTTTCCCGCATGCTGAACTCGATGCTATTGAGGGCCGCCTCAATGGTCTTCGGGTCGATGCCTTTCTCCGCAAGGTCTTGGAAGGTCTTCAGTATCAGGGCCTCGATTTTTTCAGCATTGTCAGGGGCAATCCCCTTGAGACCGGTGGAAAAATACATCTGCCGCAGGTCTGTGGCCAGTGCGGCACCGGCCAGGTCCTCTCCGTACTGTGAGTCGATGAGGGCCTTCCGCAGGGGCGAACCAGGCATACCGAGCAGGGCAAATTCCAGGATGTGGAATGCCAGGTTGTTTTCCGGGTTGGTGGTTTGGTCCAGCATCCAGTTCACGGTTACCATCCCCTTTGATCCGCTATCGTCCCCGCCCGCGGCATAGGCTCTGGTCATGCGCCTGGGTTCGGCAAAGGGAGACTGCAGGGTTGCGTTCGCGTCCACATCCCGTTTCTCAAAGGCGTTGAGGTACTCCTTCAGCATTTCCAGGCGCCTATCAGGGGGATCATCTCCGTAGAAATAGATAAGGGCATTGGAAGGGTGGTAGAACTTTTCATGAAAGGCCTTGAAATTTTCAAAGGTGAGATGGGGTATCTCCCTGGGATCTCCACCTGCATCCAGGCTGTAGGCGTTATCGGGGAAGAGGGATTGCTGGGAATATTCGTAGAGGAGGGTGTCCGGCGATGAGTAGGCACCCTTCATCTCGTTATACACCACACCCTTATAGATGAGGGGATCCTTCGAGCTCTCCAGATCAAAATGCCAGCCTTCCTGCTGAAAGATGAAGGGGGTGATCCTGGGATAGAACACGGCATCCAGATAGACATCAACGAGGTTATAGAAATCCTGTTGATTCTGGCTTGCCACCGGATAGCAGGTCTTGTCGGGATAGGTCATGGCGTTGAGGAAGGTCTGGAGGGAGCCCTTTAAAAGCTCTGCAAAGGGCTCCTTGACAGGATACTTTCGGGAGCCGCAAAGCACCGAATGCTCCAGGATATGGGGCAGGCCGGTGGAGTCCGGCGGTGGCGTACGGAAGGAGATGCCGAACACCTTGTTCTCATCGTCATTCATAAGGGACAGGATTTCCGCCCCGGTCTTGACATGGCGGTACATCTCCGCCCTGATTTTCAATTCAGGGATATCCTGCTCGCGAACCCGTTCGAAATCTTGCGTCATCACCATTCCCCCTTATTCCTGTCATGAATGACTTCCTATAACACCCCTCTTCAGGACATTCAAGGCCCTGGCCCTGATGCCTTGTCTGGCCTGGGGATAACGAGGGCAATAGTGGGTGTCAAGTCTCAACAATCACCATTCACCCCCATCCTTTCCCGCGAAACGGGATCTGCGACAGTTCAGGGCTCTTTGGTGCGGTTTTTGTAGAAGTTTTGCCTCAGAGAGCAAATTGGATGATAATGGCCCGCTCTATTCCCTCCATCTCGGTTTTAGAAACCGCACCAGCTTGATTGATTAGCCTTTTTTTACTCACAGTAGCGAGCTGATCGGCCATGGCTTTAGCTTTTTTCCCCTGAAGGGTAACATATGTTTCACTTGGATAGAGTTTGCCAACACTACTTGTCAAGGGCACTACTTGGACCCTATTAAGG
>JAFDIX010000537.1 GCA_019307805.1 Deltaproteobacteria bacterium
TCCGATGCGGTATCCAGTGCAAGCCCCAGATCCTTGTAAAGAAGCTTCAGCATGAACTGGGCGGAATAATCGCCACTGATGATGTTTGGACCCCTGATATCCACCATCTTGGACGCGGCGCCTGTATTTTTAAGAACCTCCAGCATGACATCTGTGGGTACACCTGCTTTTGCGCCGATACACATGGCTTCTGCGAGAACCGCCACGTTTGTTCCCATGATGGAGTTACCCACCAGTTTTACAAAGCAGCCCATGCCGTTGGCGCCAATGTGGAAGATGTTTGCCCCCATTCCTGAAAAGACATCCTGATTGGCTTCAAATGCCTGTTTGTCTCCTCCAACCTGAATGGTCAGGGCACCCTTCTTTGCCACACCGATACTCCCGCTGACGGGTGCATCCAGCATGGTAAAGCCCTTGTTCGCCACCTCTGCAGCAACCTTCTGACTCACAGCCGGAGCATTGGTGCTCATATCGATTATCACTGCACCGGGTTGGGCTCCTTCGAGCACGCCATTATTTCCAAGAATGACTTCTTCAACATCTGCCGGGCCCGTGAGCATGGTGATGACAACCTCACTGTTTTCGGCGACCTCCTTGGCGGATTTCGCAGGCTTGGCGCCGAGATCCACAATGGGTTTCATTTTCGATTCCGTTCTGTTCCACACGGTCAGTTCAAAACCGGCATTTACGAGATTGCTGCTCATGGGATTTCCCATCATGCCCAATCCGATAAATCCAACTTTTTTCGCCATCTTGATGTCCCCTTTCCTGAGAAAAGATTTTTTCAGTGTCGCTCTAATCTTTATGATAAAGTGCAAACGATCCTTCACATATCACTTTTTTCCCTTTTTTGGTTTCACTCTACGGATTTTCTCAAAATCCCTGTAGAGCAACGAGAAGTCCTTATCGACCATTCCCCGATCCACCGCCTTCTCGAGGAAAGCGAGTGTTCCCTCTCCAAGGGAGACCTGTGCATTGAGGTTTTTGCCCAGGGAAACTGCCATACCCAAATCTTTGTGAAGGTTATATACCCGGGATTTAGCATCCCATTTTTTGGAAAGAATGTGTTTTGGAAAACGGACCTGGCTGATGTAGCTGCGTGCATTTGAGACATTGAATACATCGACCATGTCCTTTAATTTGATCCCTGCACGTTCAGCCATGCGGCCCCCTTCGCATGCAGCAATAAAATTCGTATGGCATACCATGTTATGAATCAGTTTCAGGGTGTGCCCTGTCCCGCTTTTACCCAGGTAAAAGTTTTTTTCTGTAAATGGCTTGAGATTTTTCCGGGTGCGTTTGAAGGCACGCTCATCACCACCGATCATCAGGGTGAGGGTCCCGGCATCAGCACCGGAAGCGCCTCCGCTCATACCTGCATCCAGATAGGAAATGGCTTTTCTAGCGGCCCCACGCGCAATTTTTATGGTGACTACGGGATCTGAGGTCGTCAGATCATAGATGACCAGACCCTGCCGGGCATTGGCCAAAATCCCCTTCATTCCCTTCATGGCAGCTTCAATTTCCGGGGACCCCGGCACCACAAAGAGGATAAGGGAGCATATGCCTGCCATATCACCAGGCTCGGCAACGACGACATCCTTGTGCCTTTTAAATGGCTTGATCGCAGCTTCAGAAACATCCCACACAGCGATAGGTATTCGGGCCCGCACATAGCACCGCGCAATACCCCTGCCCATGTTGCCGAGACCAATCACGCCTATCTTTGGTTTTTTCACGGTTATTATCCGTTCGACAGCAGCCGAGCGCCGGTTGCCGGCCGCTAGCCGTCTACATCGGCTAAGATCTTAAAATTTATTCGCCTGAGGCGGAGCTTCGCTAGCCTTTAAATGTCATATCTTCTTCCGTGACTTCCCCTTCAAACACGTATCCTGATTCTTCCAGATTACCGGCATCAAGGTAGACCCCTACCACCTCGATGGGCTCTGTGTCCGAAAGATTCCTGAGCCAGTGGGTCACCCCTTTGGGAATGAAATGGGAACTGCCTCCCTTCATCTCATATTCCTGATCACCTGCACCCGAGGCACCATGACCGCGGATCATGAAGAAAAGCTCATCCGAGTTGGAATGGCTGTGTTTCATGTGGCGGGCACCCGGGGGAAACAGGGCCCGGAACATGGTACAGTTTTTTGAGCCCTGTCCTTTATTGGTGATCACAAAACGGATATCCATTTTTCTCCAACCCTCTTCTTCGGTGACCGGCTCAGGGGCAATGTCGTCAAGTTGATACGCGGGATACTTTTCTGCCATCTTCTACCTCCTAGCATTTTTATATAGATATGGGTTTTCTCTAGCAGAGAAAGCCGTCTTTCGCAAGGAACTCTTTTAGAAAAAACCACATTTGCAGCATATGCTGAAATACCATCTATTGCATTGTAGGGTTGGACGAGAATGCAGGTTATGGCGTATTTGCAAAAACGGTAACGTTGGGTTTATATTGTTCCCTTTGCACCCACTTATGAATTCATATTGTTCCCTTCCCCTGTGAATCCCAAGGGCTTGATGTGGTAATTTTATGTTATTTTTAGGCGGTTTTTTTACGTGTTAGGATAAATTCAAATTTGGCACGAAGTCTGCACCGAATTATATATGATTTTTCGAAAAGAAAGGGATGTAACATGGGTAAAAGATTGTTTGTTTTTGATGAAATTTGTACAGGCTGTCAAAACTGTGAGATGTGGTGTGCTTTTGCACAAAAGAAAGAGTTTAATCGCGCCTATTCAAAAATCAGAGTAGCGAAGGATTTAGATGGCGCCTTTGATATGCCCATTGTGGACTGTATCGGGAATGAGGAATGCCCCTCGGTAAATGAAAAGGGCGACCCCCTTTGTGTGGAGATGTGTCCGACCGGCTGTCTGGTCTATACCCATGCCCAGGATGCCTACGAAAAACGGATTGAGTTACACAAAAGCAGGGCCGTTCAGCCCCTCTTTAAATTGATTGCACCGTGGAAATGGCCCTATCCGTGGAGAGAATGGAACAAGGGAGGAGAGTAGCCATGGCATACGGATGGAAAGGCAAAATATTGCGGGTTGACCTTACCGATAAAAAAATCCTTAAGCAGGATCTCCCGGAAGAATGGATGAAAAAATATATGGGGTGCAGGGGAATTGCCACGAAGATTATGTGGGACGAGGTGGGTCCCGAGGTTGATCCATTCAGCCCCGAAAATAAACTCATTTTCGGGACAGGTCCTCTCGAAGGCACACCACTGGGTATGGGGAGAGTGTCAGTACAAACCAAACACCCCATGAAGTTTATTGGGGAGGG
>JAFDIX010000077.1 GCA_019307805.1 Deltaproteobacteria bacterium
TCCTGAAGATCCTTTAGCAAAGTCAGCCCCGATGCCCCCACTCCCTGCTCAATCTGGGAAATGATGGCCCCCGGGTCCTCGGTTCTCGGGTTGTCGGAGGTAATAAACACCAGGTCGCTGTGCCTTCCGGCGATGCGTCCCATTTCGCTCCGTTTCCCCTTGTCCCGGTCCCCGCCGCATCCAAAAACCGTGATGACCCTCCCCTTCACAAGGGATTTCAGGGCCTCTATGGTCTTGAGAAGGGCATCCGGCGTATGGGCATAATCCACGACAACGTGAAGATTTCGATTGTTTTCCACCATTTCGAGACGCCCCGGCACTCTCCTCAACCTTTCAACACCCTCGACCACCTCATCCAGGCCGATGTCCAGGGACAGGGCGGCGGCAGAGGCCGCCATGATGTTGTAAATATTGACCTCCCCGATAAGTGGGGACCGAATGGTTCTCTCCCCCCAAGGGGTCAAAAGCCTCGCCTGGATGCCTCCCATGTCTGGAACAACATCACAGGCCCTCACCTGGCACGTTTGCCCCAGACCGTATGTCACAACCCGGGCACTGGTCATGGCCACGAGTTCCTCTCCCCTGGGATCATCCAGATTTATGACGGCCGTTGTGTCCGGGTGTGCGCCTGTTCCATTCAGCCCCTTAAAGAGGAGGGTTTTGGCCTTGAAGTACTCCTCCATGGTACGGTGGTAGTCCAGGTGGTCCCTCGAGAAATTGGTAAACAGGCCCACCCTGAATGGGCAATCGCCTGTCCTCTTCTGGTCCAGGGCATGGGATGAAACCTCCATGACCACATGGGTCACCCGGGCATCCGCCATTTTCCGAAGCAGCCCCAGGAGATCCAGGGATTCCGGTGTGGTCACCGACGCCGGAAATGTCTTCCCTGCAAACCTGTAGTTCACGGTTCCCACCACGCCCGGCTGCCCACCTGCTGCCATGAGAATGGATTCGAGGAGAAAGCTGGTCGTGGTCTTCCCATTGGTCCCCGTGATCCCCACCAGATCCATTCCCTTAAAGGGACGGTTGTAAAACCGAACCCCTATCTTCCACAGGGCTTCCCGGGTATCGGAGACCCTTACCACTACGGAATTCTCCCAACTCCCTCTGTGTTCCTCTGCAACAACGGCTGCGGCCCCCCGGCTGATGGCGTTTTTCACATAGTCATGGCCATCGACCCGGGTTCCCCTGAGGGCCACAAAAAGATAGCCGGGTTTGACCTGACGTGAGTCATAGGCCACCCCCGAGATTTCCTGCTCGGGAGGTCCCGTGAGATCATAATCATTCATGCCTTCCAGCAAGTACCCCAGTTTCATGAAAACGCCTCAACCCAACCCTTCACCGCTCACACGGGTGGTCTAAACAAGACCTTGACACTCTTTATGCCCTTCAGGGGAACACCCGGGGCAGGATGTTGCTTGACAGCCAGTCCGCTCCCTTCAAAGAGAAGCTTCAGCCCCAGCACACTTCCCAATCTCATGACTTCACGCATACTCTGCCCGCCGAAGTCCGGCAGTCGGCCTTTGCCCATGGGAACCACCTCGGTTTCCATGACCTGGGGCAGATTTCGTACATGGACCCCTGCCTCTTCCTCCCCGGCATGGACCACCCGCACCTCGGGGCTTACGTGGAGGCGCTTCAGGGTCCATGCCCCCAAATCCCTGAAAACCGGGCCTGCAACCAAACCGCCGTAGGTCTGGCCCCTGGGTTCATCAATGGAAACCACAATGACCAGCCTGGGCCTGCTGACCGGGACAAAGCCTGCGAATATGGCCACAAAATTCTTTTTTGAATATCTCTTGGTCCGGGGGTCCACCTTCTGGGAGGTCCCGGTCTTTCCTGCCACCCGATAACCCATGATGGCGGCACGGGGCCCGGTTCCCCGTTCACTGACAACCCCTTCAAGAATTCGGGCAACCTTCCCGGCAGTCTCCCGGGATATGACCCTCCGTACCATTTTGGGGCGCGTTTTCTTAATCATGCGGCCATCCTGGTCTTTTATAGCCGCCACCACATAGGGACGCATCAACTTCCCCCCGTTGGCAACAGCCGCCATGGCCATGGCCAGTTGGAGGGAGCTTGAGGACATTCCCTGGCCGAAGTAAAGCGTGGCCTTGTCCAGTTCTCTTGCTTTTTTTGATGACCTGACAAATCCCCTTCGTTCACCCAGCAGATCTATCCCTGTCTTTTCACCAAATCCGAATTTCCTGAGATAGCCGGCGAATCTTTCATAGCCTATCTTGCGCCCAATCTTTACAGCGCCGATGTTGCTCGAGTAGACGACGATATCCGACACGCTTAATGAGCCGTGCTTCTTGGTGTCATGAATAACGTGGTTCGCCACCACGAATTTCCCGTTCTCGCAGTCAAACTGCGTCTGGGGTGAAACGACATTGCTTTCCAGTGCCGCTGCCAGCAGGAAAACCTTTATGGTAGAACCTGGTTCATAAACATCCGTGATGCTGCGGTTTCTCCATTGTGAGGGATGGTATTTCCCAAAAACGTTCGGGTTGAAGTGGGGTACCACGGCCATGGCCAGGATTTCACCTGTCTCCGGATTCACGACAACACAGTTCCCGCTTTTTGCCTTTGTCTTCTTGACCATCGCCCCGAGGGCCTGCTGGGCTTTGTATTGAATGTCATTGTCTATGGTGAGCACGAGATCATACATCCCATCCTTCTCGGAACTCGGTCCCTCCATAAAGAAGGGACGTTTCAGGGCGTCCCGCATCAGGATCAATGTGTGCTGCGGCCCCCGCAGTACCCCTTCATATTTTTTCTCCAGGCCTTCAAGACCCTGGTTGTCCTCACCTGCAAACCCTATCAGGTGTGAGGCAATCTCTCTGCCCGGGTAGTACCTCCGGCTCTCCTTTGTAAAACCTATCCCTTCCAGTTCCAGTGCCTGAACCTGCTTTATTTTTTCAGGGGCAATCTTTCTGTCGATCCAGACAAAAGACCGCTTGCGTTTGAGTAGACGAAGAATACTGCTTTGCTGAGCGTGAAGGACTTTGGACAGAAGTCTTGCGGTTTCGCGCTTTTTCTTTACACGCTTGGGGTGGGCATAGATGGATCCTACTTCGATACTGACAGCCAGCTCACGTCCTTCCCGATCATAAATGGTGCCCCTTTTTGGTGGAAGTTTTATCACCCCCCTGTATCCGGCCTGGGCAATGGATGATAACCGACCCCTTTCCAGAACCTGTAATTGGTAGGCTCTTGCCAGAATTACACCCAGCCCTACCAGGAAGAAAAACGCGACCAGATAAATACGAAATCGAATCCATTTTTTTTCCTTGACCTTCATGGCAAGATGACAATCTGATGGGGCTCTGCCTCACGAAGCCCCAGCTTTCTTGCAGCGGCCTCCAGATACTGGGGCGACTTCATGGTGGCCAGCTCAAGTCTCAGCTTCTGGTTGAGCTCCTTCAGTCTCAATTCCTCCTGTTGCAACCGGCTCAGGTCGTACCCTATCTGGGTCCCTTCAAAATTGGACCAGACATATCCCATCCCGCTTCCCATAAAAATGAATAGCATGATCACCACGAGAAACAGCTGTCGACGGCTTGGACGAAACTTCACGCGCTTCTTTTTTGCATTTTTGATACGAATGCCCGTTTTGGCGTTCCGCCTCTTCTCAACTTCCGAGCTTTTCATTGGCCGTACCATGCTAAATCCTTTCTGCGGCTCTCATAGTTGCGCTGCGGGCCCTGGGGTTTTCTTGAATCTCCGACCGGCCCGCTCTAATCCCTTTTTTATTTATCCTTTTGAAAAGGGGCTTCAGGCCGCATCCACAGAGGGGAAGGTCCGGCGGGCACTGGCACCCCTTTTCCCAACCCCTTATGGCCTGCTTGACGATTCTGTCCTCCAGAGAATGGTAGGAGAGGATCACCAGGCGCCCCTCTTTCTCAATGAGGGATGGTGCTTTGTCCAGGAAAAGCCTGAGATTCTCCAATTCCCCGTTCACCGCGATTCTCAAGGCCTGGAATGTCCGTGTTGCAGGGTGCTTTGCTCCAGGGCCTCGGGTTTTTGGGACCACGGACGCGACCAGTTCCGCGAGCCGGCCTGTGCTCTCGATGGGTCGCTGTTCCCGCTCCCTTTGGATCCTTCTGGCAATGGATTTGGCCCTTCTCTCCTCACCATATTCTCTCAGTATTTTTTCAAGGGCATCAGTGGAGAGGGTGTTTACGAGCTGACTGGCCGGTGGCCCTTCATCCGGATCCATTCTCATGTCCAGGGGCTCATCCCGGGAAAAGCTGAATCCCCGGCCCCCGTGATCAAGCTGGAGGGTAGACATTCCCAAATCCAGAAGGATGCCGTCCACCCTCCCCATGCCGATGTCCTTTAAAGCCCTGTCCAGATGGATGTAGTTTGTTCGAATGAAAGTGACCCTGTCTGCCAGGGGGGACATTCTTTGTTTTGAAATCCTGACGGCCTCCGGGTCCCGGTCCAGACAGATAAGCCGGCCCTCGGTGGAGAGGCGTTGTGCAATCACTTCACTGTGTCCCCCGGTTCCGGCCGTCCCGTCCACATAAACACCCTGGGGCTTAATCACCAGATTCCTTACAACCTCGTCAACGAGGACCGGCCGGTGAGGGTATTCCAATCTCACCCCCTCTAAAGACCCAAACCCGACAGAGATTGACTCGCTTCCGGAAAGCTCCTTTTGGACATTTCAAATTCCCTCTCCCACTTCTCCCTGTCCCATATCTCAAACAGCCTCAACCCGCCCACGAGTACCACTTCTTTTGTCAGGGCTGAAATCTCCCGAAGATCCTGGGGAATAGTGATCCTCCCCTGTTTCATGAGACACTCCTGGGCACCGGAGATAAAGTACCGGAGATAGGTGTTGACGGAACGATCCAGGGGTGAGAGAGAAGCCGCCTTTTGCTCAATGACACTCCAATCTTCCCGGGCAAAGGCCCACAGACAATTGAAATGGTTGGTCAACACAAGACAATCGTCCCCATTGTTTTTCAACACCTCTTTGAACCGGGCCGGGATTGCCAATCGACCCTTTTTGTCAAGATTATGTCTGGAACGTCCTCTGAACATAGTTGATGACCCGGCAATGACACTTTATGCCACTTTATTTCACTTTCTGACACTTTTAGGTCAAAATACCACATTTGTCAAGTAAAAAATGGGATTTAGCTCCTTTGCCAGGGCTTGATTACACCGGCGTAATGGCCCTGAAAATGGAAAGTCTGAAGCATGGGCAGGAAATTGGCACGGGTTTTCAAGTCGCTGAAGATGCCGGCTTTTAGGTGCCTGTTGGAGAACCACATTTAATAAAGGCTGATGAAAAATCCCCATCCCGCCACTTTGGCGGACAGATGGGGGTTTTCCGACAGCCTCCTAGGGAGAGGAGATCATATAGTAGTAAAACAGAGAAAGGATATAGAGCAGGATAAACAGAAGGTTCAACACCAGTCCCGAATAGGCGTAATCCCGGTCTCCCCGGGCCTCCACGTGGGAGACGGATGTGATGGAAAATATGAGACCGGCACAGAGGGTCAGGGGAATGAGGGTGACAAAAAAGACCCAGGAAAAAGACGAGAAGATATCTCCCTTGCTCCACAGGACCAGTGCGCATGCCAGTCCCGCCGCCATAAATGGCAGGAGAAAACCGGCAATGGCGCGATGATTTGATTTTCTGAATGTTGCCGCCATAGTGTGATGACCCCTAGAATACAGCGTTCTGTTCCCGCTGTAAAGCCCGGGCCGACCAGAAACTGCTTGCATCCCGTCGGGTTAGTTCCTAATATAACAGTAATCTCTACCGTTTCCTGACATCAGGATCAAAACAAACAAGGAGGTTCATCATGCCGGGTCTCATTCTATGGAAAAACCAGGAATTGGACAAAATGAGGCGGGACATGGATCGTCTTATGGACAGATTGTGGGACGACTTCTGCGTGCTCAGCGTTCCGAGGATGTTTTATGAAGAGCCTTACTTCCAATTCACTGATACGGAGGACAGCCTCATCGTTGAGGCCCGAATACCTGGGCTGAAACCCAAGGAAATGGATGTGTCCGTGACTGAGGATATCCTCTCCATTAAAGGGGTGATAGAACAGGAGGGAATAGAAGTTGAAGGGGATTACCGGCGGGTGCAAAGGCGCTCCACATCTCTTTCACGCACCTTTCGGCTTCCCTGCCGAATCGCCGTCGATGACACGAAAGCGACCTATAAAAAAGGGGTCCTGAAAATTGTCATGCCGAAAATGACATCCCCCAAGACCCGCGGAGTGCCAATCACGGTAAAGAGATGAGTCTCTGCTTGAGGGATATACCCATTATCTTCCACTGCCCGTGCTGCCGGCCTGATTCAGGGCCGTCGAATCATTTGAGGAGGTCCTAGATGCCTAGAAAAAAAACAGACAAAGAAGTGCCCATCGAAAAACTGAGGTGGAGGCTGGATACGGCGACCCTTACCTTTGAAACAACCCAGGACCTGAAGCCCCTGGAGGACATCATCGGTCAGAAGAGGGGCGTCGAGGCCTTCCGGTTTGGCATGGCCATGGACAAACAGGGGTACAATGTCTTTGTCACGGGCACGCCCGGTACCGGGAGACTGTCCATTGTGCGAAAGATGCTGGAAGAGATATCCAAAGAACATGGCCAGGTCCCGGATGATCTTTGTTATGTCAATAATTTCAAGAATCCCGAGGCTCCCATCCTGATTCGCCTCAAGGCGGGAGAGGGAAGCACCTTCAAAAAAGATGTGCGGAATTTTGTGGAGGCCCTGAAAAAGGAAGTGCCCCAGTTCTTTGAAAGCCAGGACTACCTGAGCAGAAAAAAGGAAATCATGGCGGAGTATGAAGAGAAGGGCAAAAGTTTTTTCAAGGATCTGGATCAAAAGGTCAGGGAAGAAGGGTTTACCCTTGTGGACGTGCAAGCCGGACAGGTCAAGCGGCCCGAGGTCATGCCCCTGGTGGACGGGAACCCCGTGACCATCGACCAGGTAGAGGCCATGGTGGAGAAGGGGCGGTTCCCCAAGGAGGAGTTTGAGGAACTCAAGGAAAAACAGGGCAGGCTCAGGGGCGAGATTGACCAGATTTTCCTGGACCTCAGAGATCTTCAAAAGGGAGTCCAGGAACATGTTGAAAAAATGGACCGTCTCATGTTCACGAAGATGGCTACCGATCTGGCAGCGCCCACAAGATCCAAGTATGAAGACAAAAGGATCGACACCTACTTTGAAAACATGCTCGAGGATATGACGGAAAACCTCCAGATCTTTGCACCACAACCCCAACAGGCCATACCGGGTATGCCCGCCATGATGATGCCCGAAGCGGACCGGTTCCAGCCCTACCAGGTCAATCTGATGGTGGACAACGCAGACCAGAAGGGCCCCCCTGTCATCGTGGAGTCCTACCCGACCTACCGGAATCTCTTCGGCAGTATCGAGCGGGTGGTTGATCGCAGCGGGGTGTGGCGGACCGATTTCAGCAAGATCAGTGCAGGTTCCTTTGTGAAGGCCAATGGAGGCTACCTGGTCCTGAACATGCTTGATGCCATTGGGGAGCCCGGCGTCTGGCAGGCCCTCAAGCGATCCCTCAAGACCAAAAAAATGGAAATACAGACCTATGATCCCTTTTACCTCTTTACCACCACGAGCATGAAGCCGGAACCCATTGACATGGAGACCAAGGTCGCGATTATTTCCGATGCCTATCTCTACCATATGGCCCGCCACTATGACGAGGATATGGAAAAGATCTTTAAGGTCCGGGCAGACTTTGATTCATCCATGGAAAGGGACGACGCCTCAATCCGGCAATTTGCCGAGTTCATCAAAGCCAAGACCGATGAGGAAAAACTGAAGCCCTTTCACAAAACTGCCGTGGCCGCCCTGCTGGAACGCGCGGTCCGCATGACCGGCAGGCAGGAGAAGATATCCACCAGCTTTCCCGCACTGACCGACCTCATTCGAGAGGCGGATTACTGGGCCGCCCAGGGCAAGTCGGCACAGGTCAAGGAAAAGCATGTGGACGAGGCCATCCAGGCCAGAATATTCAGATCCAACATGGTGGAAGAGCGTCTGCAGGAAATGATCGACCGGGGCACCCTTATGATCGATACGGACGGGGAGGTGGTCGGTCAGGTCAACGGGCTGGCGGTTTACAGTATGGGAGACTACATGTTCGGAAAGCCCTCCCGCATCACCGCATCCACCTCCATGGGCCGTGCAGGGGTCATCAATATCGAACGGGAAGCAGATATGTCCGGAAGCACCCACAACAAGGGAGTACTTATCCTGGGGGGATATCTACGAAAGAAATTTGCCCAGGACAAGCCCCTGACCATGAGCGCCAGCATTGCCTTTGAGCAATCCTACGGGGGTGTGGATGGGGATAGTGCCTCTTCGACGGAAATCTACGCACTGCTCTCCAGTCTCTCGGAAGTTCCTATCAAACAGTCCATTGCCGTAACCGGTTCCGTGAACCAGAGGGGAGAGGTCCAGGCCATCGGCGGTGTGAATGAAAAAATAGAGGGATTCTACGACTGCTGCAAAAACATAAAGCTGACCGGGGGGCAAGGTGTCATGATCCCGGACAGTAACGTGAAGGACCTCATGCTCCGCAAAGATGTGATCGATGCGGTGAAGAAAAATAAATTCAAAATATACGCGGTAAAGACCATTGACCAGGGAATCGAGGTTCTTACCGGGAAGAAGGCCGGGGAACTCAAGGCCGATGGGACCTACCCCAGGGGATCCATCAACGCACTGGTCGATGACAGGCTGAGGAATTTGGCCGAAGGGCTCAAAAAATTCGGTTCCGATAATGACAAAAACAAGGACGGCAATAAAAAGACAAAGGCCAAAAAATAGTTTCGACCTATCCTTTTCACATGCCCATCCAAGAAGCCCCACTTGACGCATCCATCCATGAAAAGATTGCATGGGCTCGGGATTGCTTTGAGCATAGAGGCGATCGCCTGCTTGATGATCAAAGGCTTGCTGATCTCTTGAACCGCCTCCGTGAAGCCATTTCAGATTCCCGCCGGACCATGGTTGCATCCGGAATAGCGGATGAATGCAGGCAATGTGAACACCACGAGGGTGGATCCTGCTGCGGGGCGGGGCTGGAGAACAAGTATTCAGGCACCCTGCTCCTGATAAATCTTTTGCTGGGTGTCAAACTCCCTTCCAAAAGGACGGACCCGTCAAACTGTCATTTTTTAGGTGATGAGGGATGCCGTCTTCTGGCGCGCCATGTCATTTGCGTCAACTATATCTGCCGCAAGATCACGGACAGGATCGATCCGGAACGAATCGCACCCCTTCG
>JAFDIX010000538.1 GCA_019307805.1 Deltaproteobacteria bacterium
AAGACCGAAGAATACTGGCGGCCCTGCGACCATCAGGCCATTCAGGATGTCTACATCCTCAAACCCAAAAAGCCCAAGGCGAAATACGACTGCTTCGACGTCATCGAAAAGATAGGTGGAGAAGAAATCGTGAGGACCTGCGCTGAGCAGGGGCACAAGAAGGATGCCAAGGGCAACTGGATAAGATACCAATAAGTCCCGCAACCAGAAGCGAAGTATGGTCACAACGTCCTGCCGGACAAGGGAACCCCTCGGGGCCTCCCTTTCCGGCGGTCGTTGAATCGATCTACAGGGGGTGATTCTCATTTCTACTGATATCTTATTGCTTCAGCTGTTTATCGGTCTCAGCCTGGGAAGCATCTATGCGATGATGGCATCCGGCCTTTCCCTCATATTCGGCCTGATGCGGGTGGTCAATTTCGCCCATGGCTCTTTTTACATGCTGGGCGCCTTTACCGTTGTGTATCTCATGTCCCTGATCGGGAACTTCTGGGTGTCCCTGATCATCGCTCCTCTCTTTATCGGAGGCATCGGCGTCCTGATCGAGATTTTCGGGATTCGTCGCCTTTACGGCACAGAGGAATACAACCCGCTTCTCCTGACCCTCGGGCTGAACTACGTGTTTGTAGACCTCATCCGAATCATCTTCGGCCTGGGGGGGGTAGCGAGCTCCATACCCAAGGGTCTCAACGGAGCGGTCGATCTGGGATTTATGTACTTTCCCAAATACCGTTTCTTTATGATCGTCGCGGGTGCGGTCGTCCTAATCCTTGTCTGGCTTTTCATCAACAAGACCAGCATCGGTATGGTGGTACGGGCCGGCACCAAGGACAATGATATGGTGGAGATGCTGGGCATTAACATCCGTATGGTTTGGACCATGGTATTCGGGATCGGGATCGCCCTCGCCGCCCTGTCAGGGGCCCTGTACGCGCCCATTATCGGATGCAACCCCGAGATGGGCCACTTTATGGTGATCGAGGCCTTTGTGGTGGTGGTCATCGGCGGCATGGGGAGTTTTGCGGGATCGGTGGTGGCAGGTATCCTGGTGGGGGAGGTGATCGCCTTTACAAGCCTTTACTACGCGCAGGCGGGCACCGTGGTTATTTTCGTGCTGATGGTGGTTATCCTTCTCACGACCAAAGCCGGGCTCTTCGGCGAAGAAGCATAAGGGGGTAGAGCGTGAACGCAGCAATGAAGCGAAACCTAGACTGGCAATTTCTGATATCGATTCCCGTTCTGGTGGTCCTGCCCTTCATTACTCCCTATCAGGCCATTGCCACGTATATTCTGATCTTCGCCATGTTCGCTACGGGCATGAATATCCTGCTGGGATATACCGGGCAGCTCTCCTTCGGGCATGCGTCTTTTTATGGATTGGGGGCCTATGGCACCGGCCTGCTTATTGTGAAACTCCAGTGGCCTCTGTGGGCTGCAATGATGGGCGGCGTTCTCACTGCGACCCTGGGGGGGATCATTATCGGATACCTGTCCTTCAGGCGGAGCGACGTGTATTTCTCCCTGCTCACCCTGGCCTTTTCTCAAATCCTGTATTTCCTGGCCTTTCAGTTGAGAGACCTCACCGGGGGAGATGACGGTCTGCGGGGTATTCCCGTATTTCAACCCTTTGGCATAGATCTGGGTGAACCTTTCAACATGTATTATTTTACATTTGTCTTTTTCATTGTCATGGCATATTTGGCCCGGAGAATTCTGCATTCGCCGTTGGGAAAGGCCATGCTGGCGGTGAAAGAGAACGAGGACAGGGCCATTGCCTGCGGCTTCAATACACAGCGGATAAAGCTCGTCTCATTTGTCATATCCGCCGTTTACGGTGGCCTGGCCGGCTCCCTCTGGTGCCTTCATCTCAGGTTCGTGGGTGTGGAGAATTTCGACTTTATGCTCAATGGCCAGGTCATTTTCGTCGCCATTGTGGGAGGGGTGGGGACCTATTTCGGCCCCATTGTCGGGTCTGTGGCCTATCTCCTGCTTCACGATTACGTTCAGTTGATTATAGAAAGATGGGAGTTGGTCGTAGGACTCATCCTCATATTCTTTATCCTGTTTTTTAACCAGGGGATCGTGGGGTACATTGAGAATCGCGTGGCCGCCTACAGAGAAAAAAAGGCCGCAGGGGTCGGTAGCATCCGGGGGGAGGAATCGAAGTGAATGTGCTTGAAACCAAAGGATTGACCAAACGCTTCGGTGGTCTGACAGCGGTAGACAATGTGACCTTTCAGGTGGCGAAGGGGGAACTCAGGTCCATCATCGGACCCAACGGGGCAGGCAAGACCACTTTTTTTAACCTCATCGCCGGAAGGCTGCCTCCGACGGAAGGCGAAATCTGGTTTAAGGGAGAGAATATTACCCATATTCCACCCTACCAAATTACCAAAAAGGGGATCGGCAGATCCTACCAGGTCACAAACATCTTTCCCAGGTTGACGGTTTTTGAGAACGTCAGACTCGCGGCCCAGGCCGTGGAGGTGACATTCAATTGCTGGAAAAATGTCATGTCCATGGAAGAGACGAACCAAAATGTAATGGAGATCCTTGATAGGCTGCAGCTTGTCGATCTGAAGGATATCCTTGCCGAGAATCTTCCCCATGGAATGCAAAGACATCTGGAGATCGCCATTGCCATGGCCAGCGACCCGGAACTCCTGCTCCTGGATGAACCCACCGCCGGAATGACCCAGGTTGAGACCGAACGTATGATGGCGTTGATTGATGAGATCTCCGAAGGCCTGACCATCATCCTGGTGGAGCATGATATGAAATTCGTCATGAGTGTCTCGAAGATGATCACGGTGTTGCACGACGGCAAGGTCCTGGCCGAAGGGTCCCCGGAAGAGATTCGCAACAATGAAGACGTTCAAAGAGTTTACCTCGGAAAGCAGGCATAGGAGCACATATGTTACTCAAGGTTGAAGACATTCACACCTATTATGGATTCAGCTATATTCTCCAGGGTATTTCCTTTGAGGTGGGGGAAGGAGAGGTTGTGGCCCTGCTGGGAAGAAACGGGGCCGGCAAGACCACCACCTTGAAGAGCATCATTGGGGCAGTCCCTCCCCGTTCCGGGAAGATCGTTTTTTCCGGCACGGATATCGCCGGGCTTCCTTCCCATCAGGTTGTCAGGAAAGGGATCTCTATAATTCCCGATACCCGTCGCATCATCCCCAACATCACCGTGCATGAAAACCTGAAGCTCGCCATGCTCAAAACCGTTGAAAAAGGCCAGGAGCCCTCCCTGCTGGATATGGCCTACAACTATTTCCCTCGCC
>JAFDIX010000539.1 GCA_019307805.1 Deltaproteobacteria bacterium
GTTTTCAGCCTTTTAAAGCAATCTTCGTGCCACAGGCATGATGGACAATAATCAAACTATATCAGCATGTTATCGGAAGTATGCTTTGATGCGGGTTCCTGGATGGTTACAAATTTGTATTTAACAAAAATAAATGGAACAAAATTGTAGTATAATGGTCCGGATCTCAATGACACGAACGCTAAAAAAATTGACATCACACGACTCTCCGAATAGGATGCAGACGTTCAAAGACCATAGGCATTTGAAAATACTCCTCTTTGTTTCCATGCCGAGGGATTGGCATCGAACTGCGCATAGGGTCGAACCGGGCCTTCACGGGTGAGCAAAAAGGATAGGTAAAGAATTTTACAGAGAGAAAATCAGAAAGGAACCGGTAATGAAAAAGATTGAAGCGATTATTAAACCGTTCAAACTGGATGAGGTGAAAGAGGCGATCCTGAAGCTGGGTGTCAGCGGGATGACCATCACCGAGGTAAAGGGTTTTGGGAGGCAAAAGGGGCACAAGGAGATCTACCGGGGGGCAGAGTATGTTGTGGATTTTCTGCCTAAAACCAAGATTGAAGTGATTGTCTCCACCGATCTGGCTGGCCGGGTGGTGGAAGCCATCAAAGAAAATGCCCATAGCGGGGA
This sequence comes from Deltaproteobacteria bacterium, assembly GCA_019307805.1. Lineage (GTDB taxonomy): Bacteria > Desulfobacterota > DSM-4660 > Desulfatiglandales > HGW-15 > JAFDIX01. Next base: position 634 of record JAFDIX010000539.1, read on the forward strand.
GATAGGTGACGGCAAGATCTTTATCCTCCCCGTAGAAAAGGCGATACGTATACGCACAGGAGAAGAAGACGAAGACGCCATCTAGAGATTTGCCTTCCGCCGAGCACATCGCGCGCAACTTTCTCGAAGCAAGAGAAAAACTGTTCCAGGGGAGTCTGCATCAGGGATCCGGGCTCTCCACTACTCGAAGATACACCACGCTGATGGATCGTTTTGTGCGCGACCTCTTCTATGTCGCCGGATCCAGGCAGAAAGTGAAAGAGATCCAGGCTGGGAATCTGGCGGTATGTGCCCTGGGCAGTTATGGGCGGCGCGAACTCTGTCTGGAGTCTGATGTTGATCTGCTGGTCATTCATCAGGGAAAACTTTCCTCCCAATCCCGTCAAATCATTACCCAAACACTTTACCCCCTCTGGGATGCCAAACTGGAAGTGGGGCATTCCGTGCTTACGGTCCAGGAGTGCGTACGCATCGCATTAGAGGATTTTCGCTTCCTTACTGCCCTGATGGATGCCAGGTATTTACTGGGGTCCCGGGAATTTTTCAGGCTCTTCCAGGAGGCATTTTGGGCCAGAATCGACCGGGAAAAAAAGCCCTTGCTCAAAGAGTTTCTGCTGTACCAGGAGAGACGCTTGGAGAAGTACGGCGGTCAGAGCTATTTTATGGAGCCCGATGTGAAAGAAGGGCTGGGGGGGCTTCGTGATCTTCATTTTATGGGCTGGCTGTCAAGAATGTATTTTCGTGCTGAACAATTCAGCCACATCAGACGTTTTGAGGTCTTTGCCCATTTTGAAATAGAAAAACTCAACCATTCCAAAAGCTTTCTTCTCAAGGTGAGAAATCATCTCCATCATCTGGCCGGTCGAAAGGATGATCGGCTTCTGCTTTCCTTTCAAAAGGACCTTGCCGAGGTGCTCGGATATCAGGACAGTGTCCAGATTTCAGGCGCGGCGAGGTTCATGCGGCACTATTACCTCCACATGAACCGGATTCGGTACGGTTACGAAGAATTTCAAATGAAGGCCATGGATACCATCGATCCGAGGCCTTTTGAAACCAGTCCTGAAAGACTTCCCAAAGAGTTCCATATTATGAAAGGGAACCTTGTGTTGCAAAAGGGGCATTTTCTCCAGGAAGACCCCTTGCTCATTCTACACGCACTTCACCAGGCAAATAAAAGAAACCTCTTTCTCGGTTCCGGATTCATTTGGGAGGCAAAAAAGAGGATTGCTGTTGAAGGGAACGAAATCGCTGCCACGCCCAGGGCAAAAGCCCTCTTCGTAGACCTCATTTTGCATCCCGGAAATCCCAAAATCATGCGCCTGGTCCTCGAAATAGGGCTCATCGACCTCTTCATTCCGGAGTTCAAAAAAATCCGCAATCTTGCACAGTTCAGCTACTATCATGAAGAAACGGTCGATCTCCACTGCCTGAGGACACTGGAGGTCATTCACGATATCTCCATGGGCTCCTATGATGGTCCCTGGCGGATTTTAAAAGAAGTGTTCCAGGAATTGCTGCACCAGGATTGGCTTTTTCTGGCGGGTCTGCTCCATGACATCGGAAAAGGCTACAGAGGGGATCACTCGGCAAAAGGGGCGGTATTGATTCCACGGATACTCAAGAGACTCGATATTGGAGGCAGTGCCCTCACGGCGGTTTCCTTTCTGGTGCAGCATCACCTGCTTCTCGTGAACGCCTCCCAAAGGAGAGACCTCAATGAGGAAAAAACCGCCGTGCAGGTCGCCCAGACGCTTCAGAGTGTTGAGAAGCTCAGGCTGCTCTTGCTACTCACTGTCGCCGACAGTATGGCTACCGGCGCCATGGCTCGCAGCGATTGGAAGATTTCACTTCTCATTGAACTCTACTTCAAGGTGAAAAACATCCTGGAGCGGGGGGGGCTGGCTTCTCCTGATGCCACCAAGCGTCTGGAGGAGAAAAAGAGCCGTCTTGCAGGGATCCTGTCCTCCCATTATGCAAAGGGGAAGATCCGGGATCTCATGGATCAGGTTTCCATACGCTATTTTTTAAACACGCCTCTAGAGGACATGGCCAAACATTTTCATCAGGCCCTTTCCATGGGTGAGGAGAAACTTTCCTGGTATCTGGAAAAAAAGGAAAAAGTCCAGGTCACCAAGGTCATTCTATGCACCCATGATCAGCCCGGGCTTTTCAGCAAGATGGTGGGGGTCTTTACGCTCAATAACCTCAAGGTCCTTTCGGCCAATATTTTTACGCTCAAAAACGGTCTGGCCTTTGATTGCTATGAGGTCACCAATCCTGTTGATCCCTTTCGGGAAGAGGAAATGTGGCAAAAGGTGAAGGCGGACGCAGTGCGGGCCGTTGAAGGAAGGATTCCATTAGACGATCTGATCATGAAGAAAGAGCAAAAGGACCGTTTCCTGAAAAAGAAGTATTTGGACCAGCCCAAGAGGGTTGCCATTGATAACAGGGCATCCGATTTTTTCACCATCATCGAGATGGGTGGCGGAAATCGCACAGGGCTTCTCTATGATATAGCCAAGGCGATCTATTCCCAGGGACTGGATATCCGTTTCGCCAAGGTCGACATAGATGAAGAGAAGACGCGCGGGGTCTTCTATATCAGGGATTCAAGCGGACAAAAAGTCTATGAGGAGGCCATGATCGA
>JAFDIX010000078.1 GCA_019307805.1 Deltaproteobacteria bacterium
CCATGTCTATGCAACAATCAAATCCTATACTTGCTTTCCTGTGGCGCCCTAATGAGATCAACCATTCCGTGGTTGAGGTTGCTCGTCAGACGTCGGCAGGTGCCATATTCGACGTCAGCGAAGATCACACCGATGATACCGCAAAGGCCCTCAAGGCTGCGGGGGCAAAAGATATAAAGATCTCAGCAGAATCTTTCATGGACCCATCAATCGAGGGGTTTCTCCAGGAGTCCAATGTGGATACCCTTTGGGTGGAATACCATCCGGCCCTGGTAACCGACACTCCCGAGGCATTTCTGGAGCGGTTGCGTGAGATGTCGGCACGGTTCAAATGTATCCCGATCAGCGGGGATCTGGACCTCTTCTCCCTTACCCTTCAATCGGAGTGGCATCCCCCAGCCTTGGCCCTCAAGGGCGCCGAAGCAGCGGGCTTTGTGGGGACAGAAACAGTTGGCGTTCTTTACTCTACCCTGAGGGAAATGGCAAGCCATGGGGATCGGAAGCCCGGGCTGATTATCTGGGGCGGCGTGGCCACGCCTCAGGCAGCTGCGGCTTTTCTGTGCAGCGGCGCAAAGGGTATCGTTTTCGAGAGTCTTCACTGGCAAACAGATCTGGTATCTGCAAACCGGAACATAGGACAGCGCCTGTCCAGACTGTGCCCCGAGCACACGAACCTGGTGGGCCAGAACCTTGGGGTCTCTTGCCGCTTTTTTGACAAAGGCAACTCGCTGGCGGTTAAAGAACTGAAGCAAGACGCGGTCGCTCTGTGCAAGGGCGAGGTCACGGAACATGATCGCCGCGCTTTTGCCCGAAAGGTGAAAGAAGCAGTCATTCCGGCCTTGGAGAGTGACCTGAGCCGCCAAGATCTTGTTTTTCTGGGACCTGAAGCGGCCTTCGCCGGAACATTCGCAGAACGGTTCGGTCCCTCTACCCATCAGGCCATAGAAGCCTTCATCAAGGAAGTAGCCGGTATTTGCCTGGAGGCCCCTGGTAAACTGGATGGTTTTCTGGAGAATGCATTTGCCAGGTCGATGGGGACCAAATATCCCTTTATCCAGGGCGCCATGACCTGGATCAGCGATATACCGGAATTCGCCCAGGCGGTATCCGAGGCGGGAGGCCTTCCCACGATAGCCCTGGGACTGAAAAGTCGCGTGGAGTTGGAGCAGGACCTGGATCGTCTCGGGGAAGTCATGGGCAAAAGCCCTTTTGCGGTGAATTTTATCGCTCTCCCTGAAAATCCCCACCTCGAACAACAGCTCGCGTGGATAGAGGAAAACCGCCCGCCCTTTGCGGTCATTGCGGCCGGGGAACCATCCTATGCAGCAGGACTCCAGGAGAAGGGAATCCAAACGATCTATGTTGCATCCAGCGGGGACTTGATCCGTATGGCCCTCGAGGCAGGCGTGCGTTTTATTGTTTTGGAGGGGAACGAGGCAGGCGGGCATGTAGGGGAGCACTCAACACTGATCCTGGCACAGATTGCTCTGGACCTCAGACGGAGAGAGCCGGAGCTTTTCAGGGGTCGGCACCTGGTGCTGGCAGGGGGTATTTTCAACCGGGAGACTGCTTTTAGGGCGCTTATGTTAGGCGCCGATGCCCTGCAAATGGGTACGGCCTACCTGGCCACCCGGGAGATTGTCGCGACAGGTGCGTTGCGTCCTTTGTACCAACGCCTGATCGTTGATTCCCGTCCTGGTATGACAGCGGTTTCCGGTGAGAGCATCGGTCTCAGGGTTCGATCTCTCAAGACCCCTAAAATGGAAGCCATCTGCGCCTTGGAGAGAGAGATGGCTTCGGGCCGGTATGATGAGGCGTCATTTCGGCACCGTATGGAAACCCTGAGTGCAAATAGTCTGCTTATCGCTGCCAGGGGTACCCGGCAACCCGATGGCCCCGTCATGGACGAAGAAACCTGTATTCGCGATGGTCAGTTCATGAGCGGTGCCATATCCGGCGCCGTCAATCGTGTACTCACAATCTCCGAATTTCATCGGGACCTGGCTGAAGGGCCTTTGGAACTTTCTCTCCCCCAGTGGGACGAGCGTCCTGCCCCAGCGGCCGGACCCCGGGTAAGATCGAAAGAAGACGGCCTGCGGGTGGCCATCACCGGAATGGCACAGGTCAATTCTCTGGGCAACACCCCAAAGGAGATCTGGGACGCCTCATTGGCCATGAGGAGCGGAATCACCGAGGTGCCCCGTTCAAGGTGGGACCACGACCTGTACTATAATCCTGATCCACGGGCACGGGGCGGGACCTACTGCAAGGTGGGCGCCTTTCAGAATATCAATATCTCCCGTAAGGAATTGAGCATTGCGCCACAGGATTTCCATTCCATGGCCGATTCCACAAAATTGACCCTTTGGTTAGCCGAAGAGGTTATCAGGGAATCGGGCCTTCTGGACTCCGGAATTCCCAGGGAGCGCATCGGAGTGCTGGTTTCACAGAACTCGGGGGAGTCGGCTTACACGATCACAGACCTGGTCTTTGACGTGTATTTCCACGAGATTATAGGGTCTATACAGGATCTCATTCCCATGACACCGGACCTGGAAGCAGCGCTCATGGAGAAGATCAAGTCGGGTCGTCTTACCGTTGACGACACCACACTACTCGGGCGGCTCAATTGCGCGGCAGGGGGTTTTGTCTGTAACAGGTACGGGTTTCAGGGCCCGAGTTACGCTGTCTCAGCTGCCTGCGCTTCAAGCCTGGTGGCTCTCTACAGTGCGACCCAGATGATCAGAAACGGCATTATAGATGCAGCCGTTGTGGGAGGTGGGGAGGAACAACTGCACCCTTCCCATTACATGGAATTCTCCGCACTCAAAGCCCTGGCAGGACTCTCAGGGTTTGAAGGGCCTGTTCAGGAGAGCAGCCGACCCTTTGACGCGACCCGTGACGGCATGGTCCTCGCAGAAGGAGGGGGCATGATCGTTGTCGAAGGGGAATCGGTGGCCAAAAAACGAGGTGCCCCCATTCACGCTTACATTACCGGAATCGGCGCGAGTAACAGTGATCGCGGTATGGTGGAGCCTCTTGCCGAGACCCAGATAGTGGCCATTCGGGCCTCCTTCCAGGATGCGGATTACGGTCCTGACCGTGTGGACCTGGTGGAATGCCATGCCACCAGTACTGTCCAAGGTGATATTGAGGAGGTCAAGGCACTTAAGACCCTTTTCCCATCCTCCAAGAGGACGATGCTTACATCCTTCAAGTCCCAGATTGGCCACACCCTCGGCGCGTCCGGCCTCAACAGTCTCATCAGAGGCGTAAATGCCATGCAGGCGGGTATATTCCCACCCACACTGAACTACCGAAAACGTGATCCCCAAATAGATCTTCAGGGGGCGGGCTTCCATGTTCCCGTCCAACCGGCCGAGTGGCGGCAAACTCAGGATCGGCCACGGCATCTGCAAGTCAACGCCTTCGGTTTCGGTGGGGCCAATTACGTTGTCCACCTGGAGGAGTGCCGCGACGTCTCCGGTAACATCATGATCTCCAAGCCCCTATCTGACATACCTGACAGTTTTACGCTCTCAGGCCGGGAAGGGCATGGATCGATCCAAGGCGTTTCATTTTTTGTCACCCATAGTGCCGGCCGACCCTACCGTTTAGGGGTCGTGGCCCCCAATGAGACAGAAGCCAGGGCTAAAGTTGAGGCCTTTGCACCCTCTGAACCGGGGGATGCCTTTTCGGAGAAGTCCCTCCGGACCATGGCCCGCCAGGGGATATTTGCGGCGCCGGCCGATGAACCGTCGAAATCCCTGGCCTTTGTATTTGCAGGCCAGGGCGCCCAGTACGCAGGCATGAGCAAAGAGCTTTACCAGACCTTTCCGGAGATTCGTACATGGATGGACAGGATTGCAGGGGTGGCCGATTTCGACCTGTTGGACCTCCTTTTCAATTCCAAAGAGGAAGACCTACAGAAGACACGATGGCAGCAACCGGCCCTCTACACCATGGAGTTTGCCATGGCGAAGCACCTGATTTCCATGGGGGCCAATCCGACGGCCATGGCCGGACACAGTCTGGGAGAACTCGTGGCCTTGAGTATTGCCGGGGTGTTTTCCTATGACGACGGTTTTCGGATTGTAAATAAGCGGGCCCAATGCATGGATAAGGCAAGCGGGCTCCGGGGCGACCCGGGCATCATGATCGCCGTGGACGCACCCATGGAATATCTGGAAGAGAAGGTGGGCGGCTATGAAAACGTCTTTTTCACCAATTTTAATTCTCCCCACCAGGTGGTGATAGGGGGGGATACGGGGCCGACCTTATCGCTCATGGGGGATATCAAGAGTGAGGATTATAGAGCCACCCAGCTCAAGGTGAGCATGGCCTTTCACTCGCCCATCATGAAAGTGATCCATGAAGAGATGACCGCCTTTGTTTCAAACATTTCCTTTCACCCCCCCGAAGTTCCAGTGGTATCAAATACCACCATGGAACCCTTTCCCGACGATCCGAGCCAGATACGTCGAATTCTCATGGCACACCTTGAGTCACCGGTGCACTGGATGCAGAATGTCAAGACCCTATGGGATGATTTTGCCATTAGACTCTTTGTCGAGGTGGGCCCCAAAGACACGCTCTGTAACCTTGTGGAAGAAACCCTGGAGCGGGCCCTGTGCGTCCCCACCTGCATGCCTGAGGGAGAGGCCCATGCCTACCGCGAGGGGGTGGCCCACCTCTATGCCTTAGGGTGTATTGATCAGGATGGAGTTCCCCTGTCGAAGGTGGCAGACCGACCTGACGCCCCACCCCCGTCCCCAGAGATCACGGCCCCATTCCCGTCAGAAGACCGGGTTGCCGCCATTGTGCAGCATGAGATAAACGCTTTTGTCCTGCAATCCTTCGGTAAAATTATCAAGCCGCAGATTATAGAGGCGGTCCAATGTGAATTGGACCCCAATTTTAAGCAAGAGGAGCTCGACCGAATCCTTGAGGCCTCAAGCTCGCCCTCACTTGCTCCTCCCCCCATTTCCGCACCCCCATCCGTACCCGAGGAAAAATTCCGGGTGAGAAGCGAGATTTCCATCCCAACGCCCAGCCGGGAGGTAGATAGCTCGCCCCTTCCTTCTGAGCCCGTTCTTCAAAAGGAAGTGGAAGGAGATGTGGATTACCTGGAAGATGTCATCCGGATCATCATGAGCGCGACCGGGTATGAACGGGACGAAATTGAGCCCGAGATGGACATCCGGCGGGATCTCTCCATTCGTTCCAGTCGTCTTCCCGTGATCATGGACAAGATTGAACGACATTTTGGAATAACCGTCAACGTCGAGGATTTCGTGAATGTGCGCACCGTGAGGGAAATAGCGGACTGCGTCCAGGACTTGGCGGGCCAAACCGGCAACGGAAGCCCGGTCGGAGAACCGATGGGTCCTACCCCCCTTATCCCTCCCAAGGACACTGAAGGCAAATCTGACGCGGAAGCTGTTTCTCAAGGGGAATCGATCAAACGGTTGATCCTAGAAGAGACAGCCCTCCCCAGGGCTTCAATCAACCCACTCAAGCTCGAGCCCGATCAGGAGGTGGCAGTTCTCAGTACATGTCCCCGGTCTTCCCTTGCTGCCGACCTATCCCGTCTCCTGGAGGGCAGGTTTAGAGTCCGTCCGCTGCAACTGGACTGCCTGGGCCAGGGCGAAAACGGCGCGTTTGACCTGCGCACCTCCGAGGGCGCTCAGATCGCTGCAAAGAAGCTCCAGGCAGCCCGATCCCTGGCGGGTCTTGTCCTGGTCCTGGAGGGCGGATCAGAATCCGCTCAATTGGGAGAAGAGGATATACCGGACTTTCTTACCGGTTTCTTTACCTGTCTAAAGAGCCTCATGGGTTCACCAAACAAGGCCTTTTGCCTCATTCTGCATCGGGGAGTTGAGTCACACACGCCTGATGCGGTGACCGGAGAAGGTATTTTAGGCATGTTCCTGGCCGCGGCCCTGGAGTACCCCTCCATGCTGTTCCGAAGTGTGGCCCTAGATACCCAGACGGACCTCAAAAGCGCTATGGACCTCGCCCTGGACATCGGAAACCCGATTATTCAAATGATCTACCATGAGCAGAAGGCGTTCTCCATGAAGGCCTCGAATGAGCCGTTGTCTTTGACGAGGGAGCCGAAATTCGAACTGGAGGCTGGAGCTGTGATCGTGATTTCAGGCGGCGCCAAAGGCGTCACGTACCGCATCGCCCAGGCCCTGGCTCCCTTCAAGCCCCGGGTTGTGCTGCTGGGCCGTACCGAACTGGACCCTGCCGCGGCCTACGACACCCTGCGCAATACCGGCGGTTTCGTTAATAGAGCCGTGCACCGCCTTTTGAAAAAGAACGGGCTTGGCCCGAAGGGCGACAAATTGGAGAGTGAGGGGTCAAAGGCCCTGGCAGGCCTGGATATCGCCCGCAACGTATCCCGGCTTTCCGTTCTGGGACTCAAGGCCTCATATCATTGCTGTGACGTAGCGGACCCCCGGAGTGTGACCCGGACGTTGGACCAGGTGGTAAACCGTTACGGCAGAATAGACGGTATCATCCATGGGGCCGGTATCATCAGGGACAGCTTCATGGAGTTCATGACGCCTGAGGACTTCAGGAAAGTACTGGAGGTAAAGTTCACTGGCGCCGGGAACCTTTACCGGGCCTCGAGAGACCAGGGCTTGAGATTCTTCGCGGCGCTCTCTTCGATTGTGGCTATCCAGGGCAACGTCGGTCAAGCCAATTACTGTGCCGCAAACCGATCTCTTTCAGCCCTGTTGCGGTCATGGACGACTTCCCATGAGGGTCTGGTTACAAAGGCCCTGATGCTCCCCCCCATCGAGGGGACCGGCATGGCCGATGACCCGGAGGTCAAGGAGCTCATGGCGCTCAAGGGGCTGGAATCCGCCTTTGTTCACGCAGACGATCTGGCCCAGGTATTCTGCAAAGAACTGTTCCTAGGCCCACCTCAACAGTCCTGGGTGTTACTGGCCCGCACCTTTCCGGCGGTCAAGGGGACCCTGGTCAATTCCAATGAATCCTATAGGGATGAGGAGAGCCATGTTCTGGGCGGAGTCCGTTTTGAACGAAGGGACCTCCCCATGATAGAGGCCGTGGACAGATTGGACCTCAAGAATGGCGAGCTTGTTGCGAAACGGACTTTTTCCCAGGCCTCGGACCTCTGGCTTGAGGATCACAAGCCTTTCAAGCTCCTCAAGCATCCCCTGGTCTCAGGGATCATGGCCGTAGAAACCTTCCTGGAGGCGGCCCATTTGCTCTATCCACACTTGGGGGTGCTCGGTGTGAGGCGGTTGAAGTTCGAAGATATCCTGGAGTGTCCCCAGGGCATGGAACGGGAAGCCCGTATCATCTGCCGAAGACAGGAGGACAGGGGCCAAGAGTTCCTCTGTGATGTCCAACTCACCAGTGCTGATATATCCCCTTCGGGCCGAATCCTGGACAGGTGGTCCACGAACTACCAAGGACAGGTTATTCTGGGACCACGAACAACAGACCTGCCCCCTTGGCCGGAGTTTGCCGTAGGAACGGAGGACCTGGACACAATGCCCATGGAACCCCATGAAATCCAGGACAGCTACGAAAAGCTCACCGGACTCAGGGGACGATACCGTGTCCTTGAGAGGATCCACGGAACCGGGCCCGGGGTCGTGAAAGGTGACATGGTTTACCGGGAACAGGAAGATATAGCCGGTTTGGATCGGGTTCGTTACCAGTACTCACCCTATCTCCTAGAAGCTTTGATGCACATTTTCTCATTCTACTTTGCCATCCGGCACGAGGAGGAATCCGGGAATCTGATCCCTGCCGGCATGGAGGAAATGCGTTTTATCCGTTCCGCCAGGGATGGAGAGCGCTGCACGCTCGAGGCACGGCTCCGCTCCCATGACGATCAGGGCGTTACATGGGACGCTCGAGCTGTTGACGAGGGGGGCACCGCCATCATGCAGGTTCTTTCCATGCGCATGAACAGGTTCAGCCGGTAATGGGGTGCCAAACCATGAGATTGATACGCCGGCCATCCCTATCCTACCCCAGGAACCAAAATCATATGGCGTACGGCAAGATACACACCCTGCCCGGTCCTGTCTTAGGGAATACCGTGGTATTTGCGTCCACTGAATCGAGGCGCGGGGCAAAGCACAGCCTGACCCTCAGGCTACTGCGGGCGCAGGCAAGGCTTGATTCCTGCAGGAACCCTTCCCCCCATGAAAAGGCTTTTACCCTTTACAAAGGTGCTCTTGGAAGACCATGCCTTCTTCTGGGGGACAAACAGGGGCCATCCTTGTCCTTTAGCCACGGTGAGGGAAGGCTCTGGGGCGCCATGTGCAGTGAGGGGAGTGTTGGTATCGACGTGGCCTACCCGGATGAGTTTGCCGGTGGCTATCCTTTTGGCCGAGCCTTCAGCCCGGAAGAACTGGATTGCGCCGGGGGCCTCTGCCATAACGATAGAGCCCTGGGAGCCGCCCTGATATGGTCCGTGAAGGAAGCGTCGGTCAAGGCAACCGGGGCCGGCTTCCACTTCTTAGATCCCCTTGATGTGCGAGTGGGGATTTCCCTATTCAGGGAACAGGGGATTCTCTTCGAAGTGTCCGCGGATCGGCCCATTTCCGCCTGGGCAAGAGCAGAGGGACATGGCTGGATTGCCGTTGCATGGACTTGAGGGAGGCTGGGAAGACCGCTGGAAAGATCTCCTTTTCTCCAACTATTACTAGATTTTAAATTTTTCTCTTGATTTATTTTATTGTCTATCATAGATAATCACCAAAAGTGGTGGTGACGTGGTGATGACCCCTAAAATTAATATATTGATTTAATTAGGAATAATATATAATGTCAAAGGTTCAAATCCCGTTTCCCGCTCCAATTTTTGGCGGCATAGCCAAGTGGTAAGGCAGCGGCCTGCAAAGCCGTTATTCACCAGTTCGAATCTGGTTGCCGCCTCCATAATAAAATCAAGGGCTTAGGTTGAATATCTAAGTCCTTTTTTCTTTCCAAAACGAGAGATGGGTTAAGGGAGACGCAAGCCCTCTCCAGGCTTTTTAGGCGGGATTTATTGATGACATCAATTTTAGGGGGGAACGTTCTATCCGAAGGTAGCGACATTCGTACATAGTAAAATATTCCAGGAGAATGCGTATGTTAATTAATTTCACTCCTATTGGAACGGTGCATACCACCGCCCGGAACCTACCGCGACATTGGAGCGTTTCCGATGCGGAGGGCACACTGGAGATCTTGCCTGAATATAATGAGGGCATTTCGGACATCAGTGGCCTTTCTGTGTTGGAGGTAATATCCAAGGACGGCAACCGACTTAGGGTGAAAGGTCTGGATATGATCGACGGGACTCCCATTTTAGACATCAAGCCCCACATCGAAGATCAGTACAGCTGCCCGAGCTACGAAGCGCCGCGTCATGATGGGACACCCTGAGTAAGGATGGAGCGGAGTATGTAGGTTTTCTAAAAAAATAAAGAGACGCCCGTAAAATATTGACATCTTCAAAATGGCTTGGAATTATGTAGTAATAAAAAATGTCGATTAATTTCATGTCAGCAAAAATCCTGCTGCTGCAGATGGATAATAATCAAAACAAGACCGAGAGGTATTGAAAATGTTGGTGGAAACGCTTTCAACCGGTGACGAAATCCGTTCCGGCGCAGTGATCGACACTAACGCGGCCCATATCGCACAGCAATTGGAAGAAATGGGCATTGCAGTGGTACGACACAGTTGCGTGGGGGATGATAAAAAGATTTTAACCAAGGTCATTAAGGAAATGTCGCAGCGAGCGGATACTGTTATTGTGACCGGGGGACTCGGGCCCACAGTCGACGATATAACGGCCCAGGCGGCGGCAGATGCGACTGAGGTTGAGCTTGTCCTCGATGAAAAAGCCTTACAGATGATCGAAGAATTTTTTAAAGTTCGAAATCGACCGCTAAGCCCTTCAAATAAAAAGCAGGCGCTATTACCAAGGGGTGCCGAATGTCTCTATAATCCTGTGGGAACGGCGCCCGGATTTGTGCTTAAAATCAACCGGTGTTTTTTTTATATGATGCCTGGAGTTCCCTTTGAAATGAGACGGATGCTGTCGGATGCCATACTCCCCCGTATTTTAAAACGTAATGGTCAAGATAGGATTTATTACCGGGTAAAGAACATATCCACATTCGGGCTGCCGGAGTCGGAGGTAAATGAACGGTTGCTGGGTTTTAATGAGACGTTTTCAGGGTTGACACTGGGGCTACGGGCCATATTCCCGGAGATTCACGTCAAAATTTATGGTAAGGGGGATAACGAAAACAACCTTAATCGTCAGATGATGGATGGAACAGGGTGGATAATAAATCGGATCGGGATAAACTTGTTATCCCCGGATGGCAATTCCATGGAGGCGGTTGTCGGTGATCTCTTATGTCAAGAAAAAGCAACACTGGCTGTTGCGGAAAGCTGTACCGGTGGTTTAATTTCCAACCGATTGACAAATGTTCCGGGAAGTTCGGCTTATCTTCTATTTTCCGGTATCACCTATTCAAATGAATCCAAGATAAACGTCCTTGGCGTATCACCGGATACGCTGGCAGAATATGGTGCGGTAAATGAAGAGACGGCCAAGCAAATGGCAAAAGGGATTAGAGAGGTGGCAGGCGCAACTTATGGGATTTCCACTACCGGCATCGCCGGGCCGGACGGTGGTACCCCAGAAAAGCCTGTGGGGACTGTCTGTATCGGGATTGCCACTCCTCATACTGCAAAGGGCGTGCGCTTTAACCTTCCTTTTGGCCAACGATTGAGGAATAAAGAGATTTTTGCCGTGATGGCTATGGATGTCTTGAGAAGGGAGCTTATTGCAAAATGATCGGCCAAAGATAACCTGAAGCTGGGATATAAACATGTGACGTTATGCTTGAATGAACCCTTAGTTCAGCAAATACTGTTTGAACCAGGAAATGGTTTCTCGGATAAAGTTTTTTTGATGAACCCTATTGTTCATGGGATGGTCACCGTTTTTTTGAAGAATCAATTTTTTTGGCTTTCGGGCTGAATTGTGAATCGAATGGGCGTGTGACACCGGAACCACCTGGTCCGCATCGCCGTGAATAACAAGGATGTTGTGAAGATTGGAGAGGTGATCGGACAGGTCGAATTTTAGTTCATTCAGATCATGGAGCGGTCCAATGGTTTGATTATCATCGGGTTCTTTCTCCAGCACCTCATTGATATTTCGACTTCGGATAGGGGCTGCATAGGTTACCATTGCATCCGGTTTGAATCGATTGGCCGATGAAATAGAGACCGCTCCCCCCATGCTGCTACCGAAAAAACCGATTTTTCCCCCAATATCATTTCTTAAACGAATGGTTTCAATTGCGCGTGCTAAGTCCTCGCAACGCCCGGTAAGAGAGGCGATGTCCTTATAATCACCTTCGCTTTCACCGCAACCGCGGTGGTCAAAACGAAAAAAAGCGATCCCGACGGCATTGCATTGATGCGCCAATTCGATCTGCTTTGGCGATTTACTGGTGCTGAGCAGACCGTGAGATCCAAAGACAATCGATGGGAAAGGGGTTGATGGCAGGTGAAGGGTGCCTTTTAATCTATAACCGTTGGATAAAAAAAAGAGTTCCTGGACAACTGAGTTTGAAGTTAAATCGGTCACGTCATATGCTCCTTGAAAAGGAAGTCCTAATCTTTCATTGATTTTTAAAATGATTCGGGTAGTATGAATAACAAAATGATATACTTGTTTTAGGAAAGTATCAACTTTAATTTTGATGGCTTTGTAAAAAATCCGATTAGCGCTGAAAAGCTTCACTAAAGTGCTTGCGTTGTACTTCATCCTTCGCCTGCCTCTGCGTTGCACGCAGAACAGGTCATTGCAACTTGCCGTATGTACTTCTCATTCCTTAAGGATTTGCGCGCCTTGAACTTGACGCTTTTTACGTTGCCATCAGACGTTGACTTTTTGCGAGACTATCAATTTTAAAAGGATTTTTATGACGGTTAAAAGAGGACAGGTTATTGATGTAACGATAACGGATATGGCTACCGGTGGGAAAGGGATAGCCCGTGTTAACGGTATGGTGGTTTTTGTAGATCATACGGTTCCAATGGATACGGTGACCGTGAATGTGGTTAAGAAAAAAAGAAATTATGTTGAGGCCCGGGTGGTCGTGCTATTGGAAGCTTCTCCGTTCAGGGTGGATTCCGCCTGCCGGTATTGCGGCTTTTGTGGTGGTTGTAAGTGGCAATTTATTCAGTATGATAAACAGTTGGTTTACAAACAGCAGCAGGTGAAGGAGGCATTGGAACATATCGGTATGGTAAAAGATGTAACCGTGTATCCGACAACCCCTTCGCCCGAAATTTTTGGATATAGAAATAAGATGGAATTTTCATGTTCGGACAGACGATGGCTTTTGCCCCATGAGATGAATCAAGACGGCATTGATCTGGACTTTGCCTTGGGTCTCCACGTGCCGGGAACATTTCATAAGGTGCTGGACATTGAAACCTGCTTGCTTCAACCGGGTCTTGGAAATGAAATCCTTAATGATGTCAAGAGATTTATCAAGACATCGGACATGCCGGTTTATGGGCTTCGGAGTCATACGGGGTTCTGGCGTTTTTTGATGTTACGGCATTCGTCTTATTACGACCAGTGGATGGTCAATATTATTACTTCACAAGAAAACAAATCGGCGGTTCGTCCCATGGCCGAATTTCTGGCTGAAAAATATACGCAGGTGGTTTCGGTGATGAATAACATCACCTCGAAAAAAGCGCAAATTGCGGTCGGGGAATATGAAACGTGCCTTTTCGGCGACACGGTTATCAAGGACCGAATCGGCGGATTTGAATTCGAGATATCGGCAAACTCGTTTTTCCAGACCAACACCCGGGGCGCTGAGACATTGTACAACTTTGTAAAGGAATATGCCGGTCTGATAGGAAATGAGACGGTTTTTGACCTGTATTGCGGTACCGGAACCATCTCCATTTTTCTGTCCGCGTTTGCCGAACGGATTACGGGTTTTGAAATTGTTGAAAGAGCGGTGGCGGATGCAAAGAAAAATTGCGAAGCAAACGGCATTTCCAATTGCCGGTTTATTTTGGGAGATATTAGAACAAGTCTTTCGGAAATTTCCGAGAAGCCGGATGTGATGATCATCGATCCCCCCAGGGCCGGTATGCACAAGGATGTGGTAAAACAGGTGCTTGCCATGGGGCCGTCAAAAATCGTTTATGTTTCCTGCAATCCGGCTACCCTGGCCAGGGATGTGGGGCTTATGAAAGACCATTATGCTGTGCTGGAGGTTCAGCCGGTGGATATGTTTCCCCATACCTTCCATGTTGAGGCTGTGGCCGGGCTGGAGAAAATAAAAAAAAATTATTAATGAGAGAAGCATTATTAACCGGTTTGAGCATAAGTTTATCGCGGTATTATCCGCCGACTCCGATCAAGCTCCCGCCTTGATAGACCATAAAAGCCATTAGCCATGCGGCAAATGTACTGTATACGATGCTGAACAATGCCCATTTATTAGAACCGGTTTCTCTTCTAATGGCGGCCACCGTGGCGAGGCAGGGGACGTACAACAGCACAAAGACCATCATGGAAAATGCAGATAGTTTACTCATTCCGGACGATGAAAGTGCGTTTTGAAGAGCATCGGATTCGTCTTCTTCCACGGCGTATAATACGCCCATTGTGCTTACCACGATCTCTTTGGCAACAAAACCGGTTAAAATGGCTATTGCTTCCCGCCATTCAATCCCAATGGGTGAAAACAGCGGTGCAATTGCTTTACCGATATGTCCCATAAACGAGTGTTCGGTTCTTTTGGCTTTCAGTTTTCTTTTAATTTCTTTCAATGCCCGGTCACGCTGGTTTTCAATTTGAGCCTTATCTTTCAAAGAGGAATTTTTGATCCGGGTTTCATAAGTTGAAAGTATGTCGTTCATTTCCGCATCATAGTCCGAAACATATTGAATATTTTGCGGAAAGGCCGAAAGAGCCCAAACGATAATGGAACCGACCAGAATAATGCCGCCCATTTTTCTTAGAAAAATTTTACCACGATCCCACATATGGATCATCAGGCTTTTAATCATGGGGACTCTATATGGCGGCAGTTCCATGACAAATGGGGCATCAGCCCCTTTTAACAGGGTTGATCGAAATAGACGGCCGGTAATCACCGAGAAAGCAATTCCTATTAAATAGATGGAAAAAATTACCGTCCCGGCTTGGGCGCCGAAAAAAGTTCCGGCGAGGACAATATAAATCGGCAGTTTGGCGGAGCAGGACATAAACGGTGTTATCAATATGGTTAAAATGCGATCTTTTTCACTTTCTAAAGTACGAGCCGCCATAATTGCCGGAACATTGCAACCGAATCCGATAATCATGGGAATAAACGACTTGCCGTGGAGCCCGATTAAATGCATGATTTTGTCCATTAAAAAGGCGGCTCTTGACATATAACCGGTATCTTCGAACAGCGAGATAAAGAAAAAAAGAAGCAGAATATTGGGTAAAAAGATGATGACGCTGCCGACACCTGCAATAATGCCGCTGATCAACAGGTCTTTAAATATTCCGCCCGGGATCAGGCTTTCAAATGATGTGGAAAGCAGTTGGATACCGCTGCCGATCCAATCCATGGGGTATTGTCCCAGAGAAAAGGTGAGTTGGAACATGGCCCAAATAAACACCATAAATATCGGAAACCCGATAAATCGATTGGTAAGAATGAGATCAATATTTCTTGAGATATCGATACGCTGTCTGGGGGATGTCGTGAACACTTCTTTAATAATGCCGGCAATAAAACCATACCGTTCATCCGTCATGATAATTTCGGGATCTTCATCAAAGCGGTTTGTCAGATGCTTTCGAAGTGCGGATGTATTTTTTAGGATTTCTTTTCCAATAGAGTCTGTTTTCTGCAGAATATTTTCTTTAATGATTTTATCATCTTCAAGCAGTTTTATTGCCGTCCATCGAGCATCGTACGGAATGAGCCCTTTTGCCTTTTCTTCGATTGTGCCCTGAAGGTTTTCAATTGCACTCTCGACATCTTTGTTGTATTTGACCCTCCGTTTTAAGGGCGCATTAATCGGGGATTCTGCAAGTTCTATGGCCTTTTTTAACAGGTCGTCTAATCCCTGATTTTTATACCCGACCGTAAAATTAACCGGGACATCGAGCAATTCAGAGAGCTTTTCCGAATCGATTTTAATACCCCGTGATTGGGCAATATCTGCCATATTCAGAGCGAACAATACTTTACCAGCTCTCTTAGCTGGGTTGCCAGATAAAGGCTTCTTTCCAGGTTGGATGCGTCGATAATGTCAATGACAACATCCGGAAATTCCTCTAAAATAAAATTTCTGGCAACAATTTCTTCTATGGAAAAAGGGGTTAAGCTGTAAGTTCCGGGAAGATCGATAATATTAAGATCATAACCGTATTTGGTGATGGCGCCTTCTTTTTTTTCAACCGTGACCCCAGGCCAGTTTCCGACTTTTTGACGGGTCCCTGTCAAATTATTAAATATGGTGGTTTTCCCTGAGTTGGGATTGCCGGCCAGGGCGATGGTGATGGGTTTTTTTTTCATTACTCAATCTTGCTGGACAATTTCCACCGATATCTGTGCTGCTTCTTGAACCCGCAGGGAGACATGATATCCCTTGACAATCAGCTCAAGGGGGTCTTTTAAAGGTGCGTATTTTTCAATATATACTTCTGATCCATTTAAGATGCCCATCTCAAGTATTCTTCTGCGAAGGGCGCCGTTTCCGCCAACGTGGGTGATTCTGGCTGTTTGCCCCTCTTTCATCTCGCTCATTAACATAAAAAGGCCCTCTACTTATTAACTTCATAAAAAAGACAACATCCTAACCTTCGATTCTATTGCTTCTGGGTCGACTCAACCAGCACCTTTTGCGCCATGCCGCGTCCTAGGGCATATCTTTTATAATCCAGTGAAACAACCAGTTGTCCGATATTTGGATTGGTGACGACTTCAATGGTGTCTCCGATTCGCAAGCCCATTGTAAGCAACCGTAAACGAGCATTCGCACCGCCGGAAAAGTCTTTTATGACGAGCCTTTCGCCGGGTTTAGCCATGGTCAACGGCATGCGTTTGACATAATCTTTAAGACACCGCGAGCAGATACCATAAATTTCCATTTTATGCTGGAGCATATGGAATCCGTGTGCCGATGCGATTTGTACTTGTAAGCTCTCGATGTTTTCATCTTTGAACTCGATAATATTACCGCATTTCGTACAGACCATGTGGTCGTGATGCTGACCCAGATGCCGGTGCTCATATCTGATCTGGCCATCATCAAATTGAATTTTTTGAGCAAATCCAAACCGGCACATCAATTTTAATGTATCTTTAATAAATTGAAGATCGAATACTAAACCATTTTTCCTAAGAATTTGACCCAATTCATTTACGGTGATGTGGCGTTCGGTTCGCAAAAGTGCATCAAGTACCTTAAACCGGTCCTCAATTTGATCGACTTTTTCTTGTTTGAACAGTTTTTTAAATTGCTCTTTTTCCTTAAAATGGATTGGTTCCATATAGATTACTTACTCCGGATAAATCGACTCCAATATTTTGTTATTAAAGAAAATAATAGGCAAATCGTCTAGGGTCAAGCTGTTTCTAAATTCGCCTTAACAGAATTAGTAGCACTTTAAATTCTATAGTATATTCTCTATGCCTTCATTATATCAAGGCAAATCTATTATAATACGGTTTTTTACGAAAAATAGATAAGGTTTATTATTGTTTTAAAAAATACCCGGTGCTTCGCACCGGGACAAAACTGAAACTTTGAGGCACTGGCGTGCCCCCCTTTTCCCCGCTTTGCGGGAAAAGATAGCCACCCGCTATGCGGGTGGTAGTTTACTTTCGACCTAAAATAATATAATTATCGACATTTAATGTTGCCATCAGTGTTCAAGATGCTCATAACCAATCTGTATCATACTGAATCCTATGAAATAATTATTGATGATCATAAATTGATCAGGTGTATTCTTTTTTGCGCTTGAGGCACCATTTTTGTCGAATATTTGGAAGGAATTAGAAAAGTGATGAGTTCAATAAAAGTCGTCGGTGAGTTTAAAGCAAGAAATATTCGATTATTGATTTGTTTACTTTTAACGCTGGTAATTCTTATTGTCTATAAGCAAATTATAGGGTTTGATTTTATCGGTTTTGACGATGAATTATATATTACCGAAAACAAGATTGTTCAGAAAGGGTTTACTGTTGAAGGTGTAAAGTGGGCTTTCAAAACATTTTACGCTTCCAATTGGCACCCTTTAACGTGGCTTTCCCATATGTTGGATTGCGAAATCTACGGAATGAATCCATCCGGTCATCACTTAACCAATCTCCAACTCCATATCGCGAATACGCTTTTATTGTTTTTCATCCTTAACTATATGACGGGAATGCGATGGCGAAGTGTGTTGGTCGCTGCGTTATTCGCGATTCATCCGTTGCATGTGGAATCGGTGGCATGGGTAGCGGAACGAAAAGATGTTTTAAGCACCTTTTTCGGTTTCTTAGCCATTGGCACGTACTGCCGTTATGTAAACAAGACGAATTTGATTTATTACTTTCTGACCTTTCTGTTCTTAGGCCTGGGTTTAATGGCAAAACCGATGCTGGTTACCTTGCCGTTTGTCCTCCTTCTGCTTGATTTGTGGCCTTTAAAACGTATTCAATATGAAAACCTCGATCCTCACTCAAGAATAATAAGCATTTCGGGTTTTCAAATTCCCTATTTTGTTATTTTGGAGAAAATTCCACTTTTTCTCTTGGTAATTACTTCAAGCATGGTGACGATTGTGGCACAGCAAAGCCAAGGGGCCGTGGAATCTTTTGAAGCCCTATCCGCTGTCAGTCGCATCTCAAATGCATTTGTCTCTTATATAAAATATATTGTAAAAATGTTGTGGCCTGATCAAATGGCTATTTTTTACCCTCACCCGGTTAATTCTTTGCCTTTGTGGCAAGTCATGCTTTCTGTTTTGTTGATTTTAATAGGCACATTGTGGGCAATAAGAGCGGTAAAGAAGCGCCCCTATATTACCGTTGGGTGGTTTTGGTACATTGGAACTCTGATACCGGTTATCGGTCTTATACAGGTAGGACAGCAAGCATTGGCGGACAGGTACACCTATATTCCCCTGATAGGCCTTTTTATCATTGTTGCATGGGGTGTTCCTGATTTATTGGGGAAAATGCGCTATCGTAAATCGATAGTG
>JAFDIX010000540.1 GCA_019307805.1 Deltaproteobacteria bacterium
CGCCGGTAAGAGAAATGGACGAGATCGGGGCGGTTTACAAAGACCACAAATGTGGGCGGCTCTATATTTATCTGGGTAGCATAGAACAGCTTCAGCCTGCCCCGTCCACCTGCAGGAGGGGGCCTTCGCTGGAGCATTTCTTTCACGGCGCGGTTCAGGGCCCCGGTCCCCACTGTGGTAGAAAACTGGCTGTAGAGCATTTCAATTTTATCAAAGAGCTTTCTCACCCGTTCGCCGGTCAGGGCGGAGAGGTTGATTCTGGGGGCAAAGGACAAGAAATGCAGGGACCGATCCAGGGAATTCTCAAGCTGCAGTCTCAAGTCCCTGTCGCCCTTGAGCAGGTCCCACTTGTTTACGGCAAGGAGCACAGCCCGTCCGCGTTCAAGGGCATAACCGCAGATCCGGGCATCCTGCTCGGCCACACCGGTTGAGGCGTCCAAAAGAATGACCGCCACGTGACAGCGGTCCAGGCTCTTGATGGCCTTGATCATGGAAAACTTGTCAACCTTATCCTTGACGCGTGCCTTCCTTCGAATACCCGCGGTATCTATCAAAAGATAATCTTTGCCTTTCCAGGTATAGGGTGTGTCCACGGCATCACGGGTTGTCCCGGGCATGTCACTCACCAGGAGACGGTCAGAGCCCAGTATGCGATTAATCAATGAAGACTTTCCCACATTGGGTCTACCCAGAATGGCCACACGGACACGGCTGTCATCTTCCATCTCTTCAGCGGCGTCTCCTATCTCCCTGGTCACTTCCTCCATGAGACTTTTAAGACCGTGGCCGTGTGCTGCGGACAGGGGATAGGCATTGTCCAACCCCAGTTTATAGAACTCGGAGACCAGGTGATCATGTTCCAACCCATCGATTTTGTTGACCGCCAGAAAGACCTCCTTGTCTGCGTGGCGGAGGATCCGGGCGATTTCCTCATCCGCCGGGAGAATCCCATGGGGGCCGTCAACCATGAAAATGATGCGGTCCGCCTCCTGGATGGCCTTGCCCACCTGCTCCCGCACTTTGTCGAGCAGGGGTTCTCGTTCCTGTTCATCGAATCCCCCGGTGTCAATGATCGTGAACACACTGTCTTCCCATCTCACGGATGCATAGAGTCGATCCCTCGTTATACCCGGCTGGTCATCCACAAGGGCGTTTCTGGATTTGGAAAGACGGTTGAAGAGGGTCGATTTGCCCACATTGGGGCGTCCCACTATGGCCACGATGGGTCCCATGATCAGTATTTCTATCCTCTCTATTAGTAAAGAATCCGGCTTGGTGCAGATATTCGATGTTTTCTGCTTTCCCTCATATTACAGGCTTTTGGAGAACCGTCAAGAATGAATCCTGACCTCATTTGCCCTTTTCATGGAATAGGGCTACCCGATTATAACCCGGGGATGGGCGGGACCAGTGACAAGGGACATCGGGGTTCCATCAACAAAGCGGGTCAGGGTGTTTCCTGATTTTTCCCTTAGGGGAGAACCCAATATATAGTTGTTGGAAGAGAATTTACCCTCATATATTGTATTTTTCTTAGAATTAAGAAAAGACAGCACTTTCAACGGGATGCACCGTTTTAAGGGCATTTTTCGGGAAGAGGGAGAGCCGCAGCAGGGCTTTTGGGCTTGACTAAGAGAGGCAATGGGGATACATTTGCCTCCAATTCTATTTATTAAAAACCCCAATTGCAATGCCCACCAAATACATTATCGTTACCGGTGGCGTCCTTTCAGGTCTAGGTAAAGGGATAGCTGCCGCCTCAATTGGCCACCTTCTCTCTTCAAGACTCAAGATTATTCCCATTAAATGTGATGGTTATCTGAATGTGGATCCGGGTACCATGAATCCCTTTGAGCACGGTGAGGTCTTTGTGCTGGATGACGGGGGTGAAGTGGACATGGATTTCGGCCATTACGAGCGCTTTCTCGGGGTCACCTGCAAGACCAACTGGAATCTGACCATGGGCAGGGTCTTTGACATGGTCCGGCAGAAGGAGAGACGTGGTGACTACCTCGGAAAGACCGTTCAATATATCCCACACGTCACCAACATGATCAAAAGCCATATCTTTGAGGTGGCCGAGGAAGAGTCGGCTGAACTCGTGATCGTTGAGATCGGTGGTACGGTGGGAGATATTGAAAATGAACTCTTTCTCGAGGCAATGAGACAGATGAAAGAGGATGTGGGGCGAGATAACATTGCCTATGTCCATCTCACCTATGTGCCCGTGCCCTACGGGGTGAATGAACAGAAATCCAAGCCTACGCAGCAGAGCGTCAATCTCCTCAAACAGCGGGGTATTTTTCCGGACCTGATCATCGGTCGGTGCTCCCAGTTCCTGACCAAGGAGATCAAATCCAAGATTTCCAGCTTTTGTGATGTGGTGAGCGATGCGGTCATTACCGGGCTCGATGTGGATGATATCTACGAGATTCCCCTGATCTTTGAGGCAGAAGGTCTACCGGATATATTACACAAAAAACTGAACATCTACAGTCCCCCGGAACTCAGAAGATGGAAAGAACTGGTAGACAATATCCGGAATCCAAAAAGAGAAATTACGGTAGCCATGTGCGGGAAATATACCAAGCTGGAAGATTCCTATGCCTCGATTATCGAGTCTTTCAACCACTGTTCAGCGCACCTCGGGTGCAAAGTTCATCTTCAATGGGTTGAGACCACGGATCTTCAGGATGCTTCTTTCATGGATGGTGTAGACGGTGTGGTTGTCCCTGGAGGTTTTGGGTCCAGGGGTACAGAAGGGAAGATTGAAGTCATACGGCTGGCCAGGGAGCGGGATATCCCCTTCCTCGGGCTCTGCCTGGGCCTGCAACTGGCTGTTATCGAATTTGCCAGAAATGCCTGCGGTCTGGAAAAGGCCAATTCCACGGAAATGGATTCCGACACACCCCACCCGGTGATTGATATCCTTCCGGAACAAAAGGAGATTGTGGATAAGGGGGGGACCATGAGGCTCGGGGCCTATCCAGCGATTTTGAAAGAAGGGACCCTGACCCACTCCCTGTACGAAGCCTCGGAGGTTTCGGAAAGACACCGGCACCGATACGAAGTAAACCCGGAGTACCACGACATCCTTCAGGAAAAGGGGATGGTGTTTTCCGGATGCTCCCGGGACGGCAGATTGGTGGAGTTTATTGAGCTGCCCCAAATGAAATACTTCGTGGCCACCCAGGCACACCCGGAGTTGAAATCCAGAATGGAGTTTCCGGCACCCCTTTTCTACGGCTTTGTCAAGGCCTGCCTGGGGTGATGTTT
>JAFDIX010000541.1 GCA_019307805.1 Deltaproteobacteria bacterium
GCATTGATGGTCTCAATGGCCTTGGGCATCTGAAGGATCTCCCATCCCCGCTTAGATGCATAGACTTCCAGGTCCCTTATGGTGCGTTTCATGTAGGGGATGATTCCCACGTGTTCAAAATGGGCATGCAGTATGAGTGCTTTTCTGATTTTTCCCTTGTCAATCCCAAAGGCCTCGATCTGCTCAAGCACTGCAGGCAGAATGTAGCCCATGCCGCCGCTGATGAACATAGAATGATTTTTACCTTCAAGCAGATACACGCCGGATTCTTTGTGCCCCAGAAACCAAAGACCTTCACATATCTTTCCCGGTTCTCGAATTCTCATAGGGGTTTGTCCCTTCTCATCTCATTTTTCAAACCTGAACCTGATGGGACCCACCGGTTCCCAGATAGGCCTCTATCACCCGTGAGTCCCTCAACACAGACGCGCTCTCCCCTTCCGCGAGTTTGGTTCCAAAGTTAAGTACCACAATCCTGTCCGCAAGGTCCCCCACCAATTGCATATCGTGTTCGACCCAGATCATGGTAATCCCTATTTCGTACTTAATCCTGAGAATGAATCGGGCCAGGTCTTCCTTCTCCTGCCGGTTCATTCCTGCGGAGGGTTCATCCAGTAATAGAATCTTGGGTTCCATGGCCAGGGCCCTGCCCAGCCCTACGATCTTCTGGATACCATAGGCCAGGCCTGAAGCGTCACTCTTTCTGTATTTTTCAAGCTCAAGAAACTCGATGACTTCTTCTACGACTTGACGATGGGTGATTTCTTCTTTGATGGTTTTCCCCCAGAAAATTCCATTAGAGAGGAGCCCGCACTTCATCATGATCTGCCTGCCTACCAGGAGGTTA
The DNA here is from genome assembly GCA_019307805.1 of Deltaproteobacteria bacterium. Lineage (GTDB taxonomy): Bacteria > Desulfobacterota > DSM-4660 > Desulfatiglandales > HGW-15 > JAFDIX01. The sequence goes on from JAFDIX010000541.1 coordinate 848, forward strand.
TCCAGGACGTTCATATGGCGGAAGAGTTCGGCATGCTGAAATGTGCGGGTAATGCCGATCTTGGCAATCCTGTGGGGTTTCTTTCCAACCAGGTCCTTCCCTTCAAAAAGGATGCTCCCCCCGCTGGCTTGATAAATGCCGCTGACACAATTGAGGAGGCTTGTCTTGCCTGCACCGTTGGGGCCGATAAGGGCCAGGAGTTCTCCCCTGCGGGTCTGAAAAGAGATGTCATTAAGAATGCGAAATCCCCCGATCATCAAATCAACGGCCTTGACATCAAGATGGACCTTGCTATCCATACCACCTCCGGGTCCTTCGGTACTGTTTCACATCCCTGTAGCTTTTTCTGGTTTCCCGATCACCCTGTCCCAGGTAAAATTCCTGAATATCCTGGTGGCTTCTGAGGCGGGCAGGGTCCCCATCGAATACAATCCGACCGTTTTCAATGACATAACCATAGTCAGCAATTTCAAGGGCTGCCAGAGCATTTTGCTCCACCAAAAGCACAGTGACCCCCTGTTCATTACGTATGACCATGAGGAGGTTCATGAGTTCTTCAACGATGAGGGGGGCGAGACCTAAGGACAACTCATCCACAAGCAGCAACTGGGGATAACGGAGAAGCGCCGTTGACAAGGTGAGCATTTGGCGTTCACCACCGCTGAGGTACCCTCCAAGCCGGTTTTTGATGTGGGCTAAAGCCGGGAAGTATCTGAAGATGAGATCATAGGCACCCTTGCGCGTTTTACCCCCTTTGAGGGAGACACAGACCTGCAGGTTTTCCTCCACCGTGAGGTTATCAAAGACCTTATCCTGTTCAGGGACCAACACAATGCCCTTCATGGTAATCTGGTGGGGGGGTTTGTTTTGAATCTCCTCTCCCCTGAACCGGATAAAGCCTTCGGTCACCTTTGCATCATCCACGCCGAGGAAGCCGGATATTGCCCTCAGGGTGGTGGTTTTACCGGCGCCATTGGTGCCCAGCAAGGCAACTATCTGCCTCTCCCTGACACCAATGGAAACACCTTGGACAGCCGTTGATACATTGTGATAGACCACTTCCAGTTTCTCAATATGGAGCAGCCTTTTGTCCTCATCGGCCTGCATCGTTTTATCTCCCCAGTGGTTTGTACTTAAAGGGCCAGAGCGTAAAATAGTCCCTGATCCGCTGCCAAATACCCACAAGTCCCGTGGGCTCCAGGACCAAGAAGACGATCATGATCAATCCGAAGCCGGCGTATTTAATGGCAAACATGTAGGTGGTAAACCGCGATGGAATGTTAAAAACGTCCACAATCATGTCAATGGTATAGGGCAACATGACCACAAAGATGGTCCCGAATATCGCACCCAGGATGCTCCCCAAACCCCCGATGACGATCATGGCGATATATTCTATGGTCATTAACAGGGAAAAGGCCTCCACTGAGACAAAACCCCAGTAGTATGCGAACAGACATCCTGCAATACTCGTGATGATGGAACTGACCACAAATGCGGAGAGCTTTCCAGCCGCGACCTTTATGCCGAGCGCCTCAGCAGCCACATCCCGATCCCGAATGGCCATCCATGCCCTTCCGGTCCGGGAGCGTGCCAGGTTCATTGCAAAAATGATCACCAGGATGTCCGCTAAAAGAAAGAGAAAATACCAGAGTCTGGGATCCTCGATAAGCCACGGACCCAAAGTGGGCGAATCAATGATCACGCCTGTGGCAAAACCCCTGTTGGATTCATATTCAGCGCCCAGATAGACCACGATGAAATGCAGGGCCAGAGTACTCAATGCCAGATAGAGCCCCTTCAGCCTGAGTGAGGGGAGTCCGAACAGGAGCCCAAGCAGGGCGCCCACCAGCCCTGAAGCGGGAAGTGTCACATAAATGGGAGCATTGACTTCCTTGAACAGGATGGCCGTCGTGAAGGCGCCTGCTGCGATGAAGCCTGCATGTCCCAGGGAGATCTGTCCCGCATATCCTGTGAGCAGCATGAGTGCGGTGGCGCCGATGAGTGCCAGGAAGATCTGCGTGACGATATCCAGCAGAAATGCCGATGCAACAAAAGGGAAAAGGGTCAACCCAGCAAAAAAAATGATCAAACAGACCCACCGAGCGCGGGTTTCCACCAGGGAAAGATCCGCTGCATAGCTGGTCTTGAAATAGCCGCTTGCAAACGCCACGCTACACCCTTTCCAGTTCTTCCTTTGTTCCAAAAAGGCCCCAGGGCCTGATGAGGAGCATCACCAGTAATACGGCGAAAGGCGCCACTTCGCTTGCCTGTGGGCTGATATAATGAATAGCAATAACCTCTGCCAGCGCCACAGCAAAGGCCCCTGGAATGACCCCCACCAAACTGTCCAGGCCACCGACGAGAACCACCGGGAATGCCTTCAAACCGATGATGAACATCCCGGGATCCAGACCCGAGTC
>JAFDIX010000542.1 GCA_019307805.1 Deltaproteobacteria bacterium
GTTGAAAAGTTCAGTATTATGAACGTTATTGCCCTGCTATCATACGTATTCGCTATGCCATGTCAAGCGAAAAATTTTACTTGAATCCCTTTAGAACCTTCATAATTCTGTTTTTTCAGGAAATATTGAAATTATTTTAATCGTTTTCAGCTCAGGATAGAGATTCAGTTAGTATTACGCATGACATAAAAGGTTCTGTGATGTGAACAATTATTCGTTTTCATTATCTAGCCGCTTCCTTTTTTGGGCTAACGGGCTGTTCGATGAAGGGTCTTGACATAGTCGGCTTTTTTGCACTGGGGGCAGACCTCCAGGAGGTCCCGGGCCTTTTCCAGGTCCGTTCCCTTGAGCAGGTATTCAAATTCCTTTTTGGGCATGGTATAGCTTTTACAAATGGGACAGAACATGGCAAATTTTGTGTGACCCCGGGCGAGCAGGGAATCACGCAGCGCCATCATAAAGCGCTGAAAATTGATACCGGACGGGCAATAAAAGGTGCATTCCCGGCAGGTGAGACAATACCACAGGGCCTCGCCCTCAATGCTTTCCGGATCCAGGGAGAGTTGCTCCACGATACCTCTGGGGGACCGAATTGTTTTCCTCTATGAGTTGTCCTATCACTGTTTTCAAGTCAGACACGTCTTTGTCCATTCGCTAGGAGGTCCCCCATTCAATGGGAAGATGCTTCGGAGATCTTCTCCAGCAGGGGGAGATCCATTTCAGCCACGGTATCCACCATGGCGAAAATCTGCGCATCTGTGAAACCCTTCAGTTGTAACGCCCCGCTGAGGCAGGAAGAGACACATAATCCACACCCCTTGCATTCGGTAGGATTGACCAGTGCGACCATTCTTTCTTCTCCTGCCGGCGTCCGGGCGGCATTCCAATCTACGGCGCCGAAGGGGCAGATGTCTATACACCTGCCGCAGGCAGAACATGTCAAGGGGTCGACTTCCGCATTGAAGGCATCACTGATCACCTCCCCCTTGGCCATGGGGATGGCCGCCTTTGCAGCCGCGGCATAGCCCTGTGCAATGCACTCCGCTATCTCTGTAGGATACAGGGCGCATCCCGCCACAAAGATGCCGTCCGAGGGGAACTCCACAGGCCTGAGTTTCTGGTGGGCCTCCAGAAAGAACCCCTCATTCCCCGTGGGGATCCTCATCATTTTGGACAGGGCCCCATTATCCTCACCAGGGACCAGGGGGGTGGTCAAGACCACCAGGTCCACTCCCAGCTTCACCTCCCTGCCCATGAGTTCGTGATAGACACGCACCTGTTCCGCCCTGTCCGGACCGCTGATTTCAGGCGGTCGGTCCACATCATACCGTATGAATCGAATCCCCAGCTCCAGGGCACGTCGATAGTAGTCCTCAAAGGCCTTTCCACAGGCCATGATGTCCCGTTGCAGAATGCTCACCTCGGCAGAGGGATTCGCTTCCTTAATAAGAATGGCGTTTTTCATCCCCGTGATACAACAGAAACGGCCGCAATAGGTTCGCTCCTCAATTCTTGCGCCGACGCAGTTGATCATCACCACGCGGTTCAGCCCCTCGTAGTTCTCCTTGTAACGCTGTTCAAATTCAAGCTGCGTCATGACATTGTCGAACCGGTCATATTCAAAGCTCCCCCGGGGTTTTAACTCCTCGGCACCGGTCGCAACAATGATTGTCCCTACCTGGACTTCTTCCCTTTTCCCGTTTTTAGTGAAGGTGGTCTGGAAATTTCCTATAAATCCCTTTACCTCCTCCAGCTGCGCCCCGAGGTGGACCACAATGTTTTTGTGGCTGGAAATCTTATCAACCAAAGGCCCCAACAGATCGGCAGTGGATTCGTTGGTGGGGAAGACCCTGTTGACGTCTCCCAGTAAACCCCCGACCGTGTCCTTTTTTTCCAGGATTTCCACGTGGTATCCCTGGTTGGCCAGAGTCAGGGAGGCGGAAAGGCCTGAAATGCCGCCTCCGATGACCAGGGTGGCCCTGGTAACCGCGGATGAGAGATCCTCCTGCACGCTCAGGAGACCGGCCTTGGCCACGCCCATGCGGACGAGGTCCATGGCCTTGCGTGTGGCATCCCCGTGCCGTTCCATATGGACCCAGGAGCAGTGCTCCCTCAGGTTGACGAATTCAAAGAGGTATTTGTTAAGACCTGCCAGTTCGCAGTTTTTTCTGAAAAGCGTTTCATGGGTTCGGGGTGTGCAGGAGGCGACGACCACCCGATTGAGGTTCTCTTCCCGGATCTTTGCACGGATGGAAGAGAGGCCGTCTTCAGAACAGGTATAGAGATTCTCCTCGGTCCATACCACATGGGGCAGGCCCCTGGCATACTCCACCACCTCCGGTACCGACACAATACCACCAATGTTGGTACCGCAGTTGCAGACAAACACCCCGATTCTAATGGACATGTTCTCTACACCTTTTCCCGAACCATGGCGAGCACCTCTGCTGCCTTGCAGGCGGCTGCAGATGCCCTGACCACGGAATCCGGGACATCCATGGGGGTCTGGCAAAATCCACAGGCAAAGACACCTTCTCTGCTGGTGCCTAAGGGATTGGTGATCTCTCCCGGCGTGGCCACAAAACCGAACTCATCCAGATCAACGCCCAGTTTTTCGGAAATGGAGAGATTGCCTTCAGAAGGGGCGAGGGCCTGGGCAAGGATGACCATATCAAATTCTCTTGTCGTGAACTTCCTGTTCACGGTGTCTTCATAATGGATGATGGGGTTCCGGTTTTTTTCATTTTCACTGACCGTGCCGGGTCTTGTGCGTATGTATTCAACACCGTACTGGCTTTTGGCACGGCGAATATATTCCTGAAAACCTTTACCAACGGCCCGCATGTCCATGTAAAAAATGGTGGATGTGAGTCCAGGGTAGTGTTCCCGGGCCAGAACGGCCTCCTTTGTCGCATGCATGCAGCAGACCGCGGAGCAGTATCTCTTATGGCGAACATCCCGGGATCCCACACATTGAATAAAGGCCAGATTCATGGGTTCCCTGCCGTCTGAAGGACGCTGCAGGTGCCCGCTACTGGGGCCGGAAGCACAGATCATTCTTTCAAATTGCATGGCCGTAATAACATTTTCGATCCTGCCCCAGCCATATTCCACCAAAGGAGAGACATCATAGAGATCAAAGCCCGTGGCAAGCACTACGGCCCCCACCTCGAGGGTGACCTCCTTTTCCTTCTGTTCAAGATCGACTGCCTCAGCCTTGCATGCGGTCACACACTGACGGCAGTCACAGCAGATCCCGCAATTCAGGCAGCGTGAGACCTCCCGCTGAACTTCCGATTCCGAGAGCCCCAGGCTGACCTCGTCAAAGGACTTCACCCGGTCTTTTGATTTCTTGAGAGTAACCATGGCCCTTGGCGTACTTTGGGTTCTCTCGGGAATATCTTCCCAATCACTCCCCGGAGGAAGAGCGGCTTCCATCTCTTTTGCAAATGCTTCAAGGTCTTCACCCTTCAGGAAGCGGTCAATGGCCTCGGCCGCCCTGTGCCCGGAGCCCACCGCTTCAATGACGGTGGCCGGGCCGCTGACAACATCGCCCGATGCAAACACGTGGGGGATCGAGGTCTGCATCGTCTGGTTATTCACCACAAGGGTGCTCCAGGAACTCGTATCCGGCCCACCGGGCCCCTCCAGGCAACCCAGATCAGGTCG
>JAFDIX010000002.1 GCA_019307805.1 Deltaproteobacteria bacterium
TCCAGCGTGGTGGCAGGGGGGGCTGGTTGGGGCGCAGTGCCTACAGCGGGCGGTTTTGTTTGCGTTGCCTGCTGTGGGGTTTCCACCTGTGGGGCCGGTTCCTGCTTGGGCGGCGCGGGCTGCTTCTGCTGAAACAGCATGGACCAGAGAATAAGGATGAGGAAAGACAGTACAAATGCGATAAGTGCTTTTTTTTCCATGCTTTAAACCTGAAGTGTTTTATTTGAAGGGCATAGGTCTCAGGGGGTCTCCACCTGCTTGCCGTGCCTCTCTAGGGAAGAGGATCATATCCTCCAGGGTGAAAGGGATGGCATTTCAAAAGGCGGATGATTGCCAGAATGCCTCCCTTGAGGATCCCGTATTCCTTGATGGCAAGGCGCGCATAGGCGGAGCATGATGGGTAAAACCTGCAGGTTGGGAAAAAAAGGGGCGATATGCATTTCTGATAAATATCTATAAGCCCGATAGGACCATACCTTAGGCTATAGGCGGAACCCTTTAATTTTGACAAGATCACCAAGTTCCTCTCTTATTTCCCTGAAATCCAGGTTACGTGTCCCTTTTTTGGCAACAATGACGACATCGTAACCCTGGGGGAACAGGTTTTTGTTCAAGCGGTAGAACTCCCTGATGTGCCGTTTGATCCTGTTCCGCATCACAGCATTCCCAGTCTTTTTGCTGGCGGTTATCCCAAGTCTCCTTATGCCCAGGCCGTTCTCCATGGTAATGATCATGAAATGCGCGGTGTGGTATCTTTTGCCGAACCGATTTAGATTGACAAAATCCTTACGATTCAATAACCTCTCATTCTTTGGAAATGAGAAAGGGCGCATTTACACATCATTTCAAATGATCGGGACCAACATCATACAGTCAGCCGTTTTCGTCCTTTGGCTCTCCTTCTCCGTAGTACCCTTATGCCACCTTGAGAGCGCATTCTGGCCCTGAAACCATGGGTTCGTGCCCGTTTTATATTGCTTGGTTGGTATGTCCTTTTCATGATATTATCTTTCTGTACGTTGGCTTGAAATTAGTTGAAACTTTCTATAAATCAAAATATCAAATATTTGTCAAGATCATAAATGGTTTTCCTGGGTTGCGCGGTCATCATACCTGGGGTAGTATTTAAACTTCAGTAGTTCGGAAAGGAGATCGGCATGTTACTGGATCCCATACTGGGTCTGTTCTCCAATGATCTGGCCATTGATTTGGGAACGGCAAATACACTGGTCTACGTCAAGGGCAAGGGAATCGTCTTGAGCGAGCCTTCTGTGGTGGCTGTGAGAAAGGACGCCAAGGGAGGAAGCAAGGTCCTTGCCGTTGGGAAAGAGGCAAAGATGATGCTGGGTCGAACCCCCGGCAATATCGTGGCCATTCGTCCCATGAAGGATGGGGTCATTGCAGATTTCGAAATCACAGAGGCGATGCTTCGCCATTTCATCAGAAAGGTACATAATCGCACGACCCTCGTGAGGCCCAGGATTATCATCTGCGTCCCTTCGGGCATTACCCAGGTAGAGAAGCGGGCTGTTCGAGAGTCCGCGGAATCTGCAGGGGCCAGAGAGGTTTACCTGATTGAAGAACCCATGGCAGCAGCCATTGGCGCCGGATTGCCCATCACGGAACCGACCAGCAACATGGTAGTCGATATCGGTGGCGGGACCACCGAGGTAGCGGTCATCTCCCTTGCCGGTATCGTCTACAGCAAATCTGTCCGGATGGGCGGAGACAAGATGGATGAGGCGATTCTTCAGCACATAAAGAGAAAATATAATCTCCTCATCGGTCTGGGCACCGCCGAGATCATCAAGACCACCCTCGGGAATGCCTATCCCTCGGACCAGGTGGAAACCATCGAAGTCAAAGGGCGAGATCTGGTCACGGGTATCCCTAAAATCCTGACCATTGACTCCGACGAAATCAGAAAATCCATTTCCGAACAGGTAGAGACCATTGTAGAGACCGTCCGGATTTGTCTGGAGCAGACCCCGCCGGAACTGGCCGCCGATATCGTGGACAAGGGCATCGTGCTCACGGGTGGAGGCTCGTTACTGAAGAACCTTGATATCCTTTTGAGGGAGGAGACAAAACTCCCCATTACCATTACGGAGGATCCACTATCCACGGTTGTGCTCGGCTCAGGAAAAGCGCTTGATAATATTGATATATTAAGAGAAGTCACCATTAAGTGAGGGAAGCCGGAATGCTTTTCATCACCTGCTCTTCACTGAGCCCCAGGATACACCCATTCTCCTTTTTAGTCGGTCCTCCCTGAGCGGAGCAAAGTTGAATCATTGATAAACTTAGACAGGATTCGAAGAGTATGGCTGTGGGTGGTTTTTGTCTTCTTGGCTCTGTTTTTGCTCTCATCTAATCTGGGGCGAAGACAATCCTGGAATCCTGTTGAGCAAATCATCGTAGAACTCACCGCGCCCATCCAACAATTCATCCATCAGACTGTGCGGATTACAGAAGGGATCTGGCTGAAGTATTTCGGTCTCAGCAATGTCCGCGATGAAAATCTCGGCCTCAAAAGGGAAATGGAGGCCCTGAGGATGGAGAATGCCCGGTTCCGGGAAATGCTCGCCACCCAGAAGCGCCTGCAAAAGCTCCTGCAATTTAAAGAGACCATCCACTGGCCTGTTTTGGCCGTTCAAGTAATCGGCCGAGATCCTTCCGGTTGGTTTGAATCGGTTATTATTGATAAGGGAAGCAATGCGGGGCTTAAAATGAACATGCCCGTGGTAAATGCCAGGGGTGTGGTGGGCCGTTTGGTCTCTGTATCTCCGAATTATGCGAAGGTCCTCCTGATCATTGATCAAAACAGTGCGGTGGACAGCATTATCCAGCGCACCCGGGAGAAGGGTATCCTCAAGGGTTTTTCATCAAAGTTCTGTAAACTTGATTATGTGCTGAGGAACAGCCATGTGACTCCCGGGGATATGATTATCACTTCGGGATTGGGACGCGTCTTTCCAAAGGGGCTTCCCGTGGGCAAGGTGGTTGAAGCAAAAAACGTCCCGGGGGCCTTTTTCAAGGAAATCAGGGTGAGGCCCATGGTTGACTTTACCAGGCTGGAGGAGTTGTTGATCATCCTCAAGGAGGATCCGTTATCGCCATAGAGCGTAGAAAAGGGGCAGCCCTGTACGGGCTGGTATGGCTTATCGGGATCCTGTTTGTGCTGGTCAGGGGCAGTCTCCTGAACCAGCGCTGGCTCGAGTTCGCGGACTTGGATCTCGTGACCATTCTCATTGCCTATCTGTGGATCCATTATGGTCAGACAGGGGCGGGGCTCTTTGCCCTTGGCCAGGGTGTCATGATGGATCTCTTTTCAGGAGGCATGATGGGACTCTTTGCGCTGCTCTATTTGTTTGTTTTCTTGGCCATTAAAATGGGGTCCCGGTTTTTCCATCTCCAGTCATTCAGGGGCTTGATGATCCTCATAGTCCTGGCTGTCTTGCTGAGACAACTCATGCTGCTGGGTCTTCTGGAGCTCTTTTCCTTTCCTATCCATTTCTCGTGGCCCACCTATGTTTCCTTTGGCATATCGGCCCTTGTTTCAGGGATCCTGGCACCGCCCTGTTTTTCATTGTTGAACCATGTGGACATTTTTGTGGAAAAGAGCTTTGCCAAGGAGGAATAGGTGAAAGCTCGAAGCTCAAAGTTCAAGGCTCAAAGCGGAAAGATCAAAGTTGAAAGCGGGATGTTGACAAACAGGTGCTTATAAATTTCGGGGGTGGTATTTTTTGATAGGTTCAAGTTTCGATCCTGAAATGGGCGAAATTTATACCAGGCGGCTTCGCACCGTGACCCTGGTGGTCATCATTGTTTTCGTTGTTCTCATACTGAGGCTTTGGTACCTTCAGGTCGTAAAAGGCCCCAGCTACAGGATACAATCCGAAAACAACCGTATCCATCTTCAGGATATTCCCCCCTTCAGAGGCATGATCTTTGATCGCAATGGGGATTTGCTGGTCGATAACCGCCCCTCCTTTGATATGAACTTTATTCCCGAGGAAATCCAGGATCGCAACAGGCTGTTCGACAGCCTCCATAAACTCATTGGTCTGGATGATGCGCAGGCCCGGGCCAAGCTGGATAAAAAGGGGCGCGGGTACCCCTTTAAACCCCTGCTCGTAGAAAAAAACATTTCCAGGGATGACCTGGCCATCATTGAGACCAATCTGTACAACCTGCCGGGGGTAAAAATCCAGGTCAGGCCCCAGCGGAACTATGCCTACGGGGAGTTCGGCTGCCATATTATCGGTTACCTGGGGGAGATCAGTGAGCGCCAGTTGAGAACCGACAAATATCCAGGGAACCGGTCGGGAGACCTTATCGGGAAATATGGGGTTGAGAAAAAATGGCAAAAGGCCCTTCACGGGTATCGAGGGGGGGAACAGGTGGAGGTGGATGCGGCAGGCAGGCGGCTCAAGGTAATATCCCGAAAACCTCCCATCCCCGGTCTCAATTTGACCCTCACGATCGACAAAAAACTGCAGATGGCGGCTGAAAAGGGGCTGAAGGGGAAAACCGGCGCCGTGGTGGTCCTCAATCCGAACAATGGGGAAATTCTGGCCATGGCCAGCAGTCCGGCCTTTGATCCCAATCTCTTTATCGAAGGCATTGATCGGAAGGCCTGGAAGAGGATCATATCCAGTAAGGACTACCCTCTGCAGAACCGGGCTATTGCCAGCCAATACCCACCTGGATCGGTTTTCAAAATAGCAGTCGCGTTGGCGGGCCTGGAAGAAGGGGCCATTGACCCTGAGGAAGAAGTGTTTTGCAACGGAAGTTACACCCTGGGGACCCATACCTTTCGATGCTGGAAAAAATACGGCCATGGGAAAGTGAAATTTCACAAGGCACTGGTACAATCCTGTGATGTATATTTCTACAAACTGGCAAGACGTCTCGGGGTGGATGCCATTGCGAAGTATGCCATGATGTGCGGTCTCGGGAAAAAGACGGGATATGACCTGGGATATGAAACGGCAGGACTCATCCCGACCCGTAAATGGAAATTGAAAAGGTGGGGGGTTCCCTGGCAGGCAGGGGAAACAATCTCCACGGCTATCGGGCAGAGCTTTGTCCAGACCACGCCTCTCCAGTTGGCAAACCTGGTCGCATGCGTGTTCAACGGGGGAAACCTCTATCAACCCAAAGTTGTCAAGCATGTTGGAAAGGGAGACCGGGCTGTTTACCGTTTTTCTCCCTCTCTCAATGGGCGGGTTACCGCCAAAAAAGAAAACCTTGAACGGATAAAACGTGCCCTCATCGGCGTGGTGAACGAACCCCGGGGGACTGGCTCCAAATCAAGAGTCAAAGGCATTACCGTGGCCGGCAAGACAGGCACGGCGCAGGTCATCAACCTGGATCGGGAGAAGGAACTGGATCGGGGAAGTGGGGTGCCCCTGAAATTCAGGGACCACGCCTGGTTCGTGGCCGTGGCACCGGCTGAAAAACCTGAAATCGCCATGGCCATTTTCATAGAGCATGGGGGACACGGGGGAAGCGCTGCGGCCCCCCTTGCCAAGGTACTCATCGAGACCTATCTCAAGGGCAAAGGGTAGCGTCAGGTATGTTTGACAGGAGACTCATACAGAACTTTGACTGGATCCTCCTGATCCTCCTGATTCTCATCGGCGCAGTCAGTGTGTTGAATCTCTACAGCGCCACATATGCCATCAGGGATACTGGAGGCTCCCAGATTTTTTTAAAACAGATCTACTGGTTCCTCATTGGGTTTGGCGTTCTCCTGTTGATGACCACTTTTGATTATCACATCCTGGAGCGGCTTGCATATCCTGCATACTTTTTTTGCATCGGCCTGCTTGTCCTGGTTCTCATAGTCGGTGACGTCCACTCCGGCTCCCAGAGGTGGTTGCGCTTCGGCGGTATTTCGTTCCAGCCCTCGGAACTCGCCAAGATTTCTCTTGTCGTGCTGTTGGCAAAATACTTCAGCGAACATGGTGAACGGACCGAATACCAATTGAGAGATTTGTGGCAGCCTTTTCTCTACATTGCCATCCCTTGCTTTCTGATTATCCGGGAGCCTGATCTGGGAACCGCTCTTACCTTGGTTATCGTGTGCTTTTCGATTCTTCTTTTTGTGAAAATCCGATTGAAATCATTGGTTATTCTGACGATCACCTCTATTTCCGCAGCCCCTTTTATCTGGTATAATCTCCAGGAATATCAACAGCGGCGCATCCTGACTTTTCTGCGCCCCGACATGGATACACTGGGTGCAGGCTATCATATTAATCAATCAAAAATCGCAATAGGATCAGGCCTTCTCTGGGGCAAAGGGTACCTCAAGGGAACCCAGACAAGACTGCACTTCCTGCCGGAGCAACATACGGATTTCGCCTTTTCCGTGCTGGCGGAGGAGTGGGGTTTTATTGGTTCTGCAGGCCTCCTTTTTCTCTATCTTCTCCTCATATTCTGGGGCATCAATATCGCAAGGAGTTCCAAGGATCGATTTGGTTCTATCCTGGCCCTGGGTATCGTGGCCATCGTATTCTGGCAACTGGTCGTTAATGTGTGTATGGTCACGGGTCTCCTCCCTGTGGTAGGAATCCCCCTGGCCATCTTCAGCTATGGGGGTTCCTCCATCATATCCATTATGGCGGGCATGGGGTTGCTCATGAATATCAGTATGAGACGCTTCATGTTCCAATGATTTTTGTTGCATTGAATAGGGCCTTATGATATGGATTTGCCTTTGTAATTCGAGGATCCATCATGAAAAAAAGAGATGAGATAAACGCCTTTTTAGGGAAAAATACGGAGTTTGAAGGAAAGCTTACCTTCACGGGAGCCGTCAGGATAGATGGGTGTTTTAAGGGCGAAATCGTCTCAGACGGCACACTCATCATAGGGGAGGCTGCCCGGGTTGAGTCCGACGTCCATATTTCCCGCATTATTATCAGTGGTGAATTCAAAGGGAATATTTTTGCGGAGACCCGGATTGAAATCCATGCGCCTGGAAGGGTGTTTGGGAACCTTCAGGCCCCTGTGGTGATCATTGAAGAGGGCGTGGTTTTTGAAGGCAACTGTAGGATGCTCAAGGAGGACATGGCCGAGGACAAGATACTGGCCGCCGTCAGTTAGTTCAGACTCCCTGTTCGCAGTTGCCCGGGGGTTTTGGTGAGCCATGCATTATAAATCTTCCTTTTAATATGAGAAAATGTTTTGACAAGGCATTTTTTTTTTTGTAAAAGGCCTTACACCTTGAAAAATATTTCACAAACGCGAGGGGCAAAGGTTCGATGTTAACGGTAGACTACACTCTTATCATCCAGATCGCCGATTTCCTCATCCTTCTTGCTATCCTTAACCTTATTCTCTATAAACCCATTCGAAAGATACTCAGCCAGAGAGCCGAAAGAATGACCGGGTTCGAGAAAATGATCGAAGAATTTCTGGCAAATTTCGATCGCTCCTCCAAGGACCTCCAGGAAAACATGGTCAATGCGCGGAGAGAGGGGTTTGCGGACAAGGAGGAAATGAAAAAGCAAGGTTTTGATGAAGAAAAGGAATTGGTACAGGGTGCCATGACCACTACGGGCGACAAGATAAGCGAGGCCAAGAAGAGAATCGAGGGTGACATCCTTTCTGCACGCCAATCCCTGGAAAGCGAGATGTCCGGCTTTACCAAGGAACTCGCAGAGAAGATACTGGGGAGGAGCCTTTAATGCTCAAAAACACAGGCCGCTTTGGAAAAAATGCTGTTCTTATTGCATTTTTTGCTTGCTTGCTGGTGGTGATCGGTGGGTGGGCATCGGGGCAGGATCTTTCCTATGCGGCGTCCGGGGCCGGTGAAGGGGTGGACAGGAGTGAAGACCTCAAGGACCTCCTTTATCGCTTTATCAACTTTACCCTCATGGTCATTATTCTGGTCTGGGCGCTCAAAAAGGCCAATATAAAGGATTTTCTTGCTGCCAGGACACGGGAGATCAAGCAAAGACTCGAGGATCTCCAGAGAGAAAAGGAAGAGGCGGAAGAGAAGTTCAGAGATATTGAGGGAAAACTCAAGGACTTCGAGGAAGAGAAGAAACGCATCCTGGAACAGTACCGGCAAGAGGGCGAGACAGAAAAGGAAAAGATTATCGCAGAGGCCGGTAACAGGGTTCAGGAAATTCTGAGCCAGGCCGAATTGACTATCCAGCAGGAAACAGAGTCCGCCAAGGCCCGGTTGAAACAGGAAATGGTTGAGATCGCAGCTCAAAAGGCAGAAGAAATCATAGCAGACAGGATCACTGAAAATGACCAGGATAGTCTGGTCGATGATTTCATAGAAAGGGTAGGAAAGATACATTGAGGGGATCGAAGGTTTCGAAAAGATATGCAAAGGCCCTGCTGAGCCTGGGAAGAGAGGATGGCAATTACGGGGCCTATGGGGAGAATCTCCAGGAATTCAGTGGCTTTTGCGAATTGAACGGAGAATTCGCTGATGTCATCACAAACCAGGTTTTCTCGCTTGATGACCGCAGGGAGATTCTAGCGGCCGTTTTAGGAAAGAGTGCCTTTTCCGGAACTATGAGAAACTTTCTCTATCTGCTTCTGGATAAAAACAGGATTGGCGCCATTCATGAAATCGCAGAACACTATGAAAAGCTGACGGACGATTTATCCAGTATCGCCCGTGCCGAGATTGTTACCACGAGGCCCCTGAAATCCGATGAGCAGGATCGGTTGGAGAAAGTTTTGGGGGATCTGACCTCTAAGAATATACGCATCGAGGTCAGGGAGGACAAAAGCCTCATTGGGGGCATTATTGTGAAGATCGGAGATTTGGTTTTGGACGGCAGTATCAGGGCCCAGCTGGAAGGACTCAAAGAATCATTGAAAAGGGGTGAGTACAACTAATGGATATCAGAGCAGAAGAAATAAGTCAGGTAATCCGGGGCCAGATTAAGGACTATGACAAGAAGGTCGAGATGAGCGAAACCGGGACCGTGCTATCGGTCGGTGACGGTATTGCCCGTGTGTATGGCGTGGAAAATGCCATGACTATGGAAATGCTGGAGTTCCCGGGCGGTGTCTATGGCCTGTGTCTGAATCTGGAAGAGGACAATGTGGGCGTTGCCATCATGGGAGACGACACCAAAATCAGGGAAGGGGATACGGTCAAGCGAACCGGTCGAATCGCCGAAATACCGGTGGGGGATGCGGTTCTCGGCCGGGTGATCGACGCCGTGGGAGAGGCCCTGGACGGTAAGGGCGCCATTGACACTTCCGAAACCCGAAGAATTGAGATGGCGGCACCGGGCGTGATTGAACGCCAGCCTGTGAAGGAGCCCATGTACACGGGCATCAAGGCCATTGACGCCATGACCCCCATTGGAAGGGGACAGCGTGAGCTGATTATCGGAGACCGGCAGATCGGGAAAACGGCCATTTGTGTGGACGCCATCATCAACCAGAAAGACACGGATGTGTTTTGTATTTATGTGGCCATTGGACAGAAGAAATCCACCGTGGCCCAGGTGGTGGATGTACTCCAGAAGCATGGGGCCATGGAATACACGACGGTCGTCTCTGCCTGTGCCAGTGACCCGGCTACCCAGCAGTTTATCGCCCCCTATTCGGGGTGTGCTATTGGGGAGTATTACCGGGACAGCGGTAAGCATGCCCTGATTCTCTATGATGATCTCTCCAAACAGGCGGTCGCGTACCGGCAGGTTTCCCTGCTGCTCAGGCGACCGCCGGGACGTGAAGCCTTTCCCGGGGATATTTTTTATAACCATTCCCGTCTTCTGGAACGGGCGGCAAAACTGAACGACGAACTGGGCGCGGGATCCCTCACGGCTCTGCCGGTGATCGAAACCCAGGCAGGGGACGTATCGGCCTATATTCCGACCAATGTAATCTCCATTACGGACGGGCAGGTCTATCTCGAACCCAGTCTCTTTTTCTCAGGGGTGCGCCCCGCCATTAACGTGGGCCTTTCAGTCTCCAGGGTGGGTGGCGCCGCACAGACCAAGGCCATGCGCAAGGTGGGCGGGAGTCTGCGTCTGGATATGGCCCAGTTTCGGGAACTGGAGGCCTTTGCACAATTTGGGAGCGATCTTGACAAGGGAACCCAAAAACTACTGGAAAGAGGCCGCAGACTGGTTGAAGTCCTGAAGCAGCCCCAATACCAGCCTATGTCGGGAGAAAACCAGGTGGCGGTCCTTTTTGCAGGGACCTATGGGTACCTGGATGAGCTGCCCGTGGACGCCATGGATGATTATCAAAAGCAGATGCTGGAATTCATGGGGAGCAAATATGCCGAGCTCTTGAATGAAATCAAAGAAAAAGGCGATATCAGTGATGAACTGGAAGAGAAATTGAAAAAGGCCCTTGATGAATTTAAAGGGGTCTTCCAGCCCACAGCCTGATAGGGACAGCACGTGTTGAGAGAAGGATAGATGGCAACATTAAGAGACATACTTCGCAAGATCGGGGCGGTGAAGAAGACGCGCCAGATCACCCGTGCCATGAACATGGTGGCGGCGGCCAGACTGCGGACCACCCAGGGCAAAATGGAAAATTTTGCGCCCTATGCCCGAAAATTCTCAGAGGTCCTGGAAAATCTGGCAAGCCGCATTGATCCTGAAGTCCATCCCCTGCTTGTTAAGAAGGAGCAGGTGTCCAAGGTGGAACTGCTCCATTTTTCGGCAGACAGGGGTCTGTGCGGCAGTTTCAACGCCAATCTCATTTCCATAGGCGAGAAGTGGGTACTGGAAAAACAGGACACCGGCGTGGATTGCAGCCTGACCCTGGTGGGGAAAAAGGGCAGGGACTACTTCAGGAGGAGAGGCTTTTCCATCACCGAGACCCATACCGGGGTATACGGGAAGATCGATATTTCTTTTGTGAACCAGATGTCCAATGCGCTGATCGACAGGTACCTCTCAGATGAGGTGGACGAAGTGTATATGGTTTTTTCCCGTTTTGTCTCCATAGCGAAACAGGTACCCACACTGACCAAGCTCCTTCCCATCGAACCCCCTCAAATGGAGGAAGAGGTTGCGGGCATGTCAGAGTATCTCTGTGAGCCCGGTGCAGAGGAACTCCTCATCCAGTTGCTCCCCAAACACATCAGTGTACAGATATACAATGCATTTCTGCAGAATGAGACCAGCGAACATGCCTCACGCATGGCAGCCATGGACAATGCCACCAAGAACTGCTCTGAAATGGTTGAGAGCCTGACGCTGGTCTACAACAAGGCACGGCAGGCAGCCATTACCGCGGAACTGATGGATATCGTGGGCGGCGCCGAGGCACTCAAATAACTGAATAGGGTAATAGAGCAGTTGAGATAAAATTTCAAGGACGTAGGAGACATAAGGAGGTCTTGAATATATCATGAATGAGGGCAAAGTAATTCAAGTAATGGGTCCCGTTGTAGACGTGGAATTCGAAGAGGGTGAACTGCCGGCTATCTATACGGCGCTGAACATCACCAATCCCACCATTGATGACAGAGAGGACAACCTCGTGATCGAGGTGGCCCAGCATCTGGGAGACAGGGTGGTCCGGACCCTCGCCATGGATACCACCGACGGGTTGGTGCGCGGCATGAATGTCAAGAATACCGGCAATCCCATTATGATGCCTGCGGGCGACGCGACCCTGGGGCGTGTGCTCAATGTGGTGGGAAGACCGGTGGACGGATTGGGGCCGGTGGACGCGACAGAGTACCTCCCCATTCATCGTCATGCCCCGTCATTCGTGGAACAGGATACATCGGTCAATGTGCTGGAGACCGGAGTAAAGGTAATCGACCTCCTGGTGCCCTTCCCCCGTGGCGGCAAGATGGGCATGTTCGGCGGCGCCGGAGTGGGTAAGACCGTGGTGATGATGGAGATGATCCATAACATCGCCATGCAGCACGGTGGCATCAGCGTCTTTGCCGGGGTTGGCGAGCGCACAAGAGAAGGCAACGACCTGTATCTGGAGATGAAGGAATCGGGGGTTCTTCCCAAAGCGGCCCTTATCTACGGACAGATGACGGAGCCTCCCGGTGCACGGGCAAGGGTGGCACTCTCGGCCCTCACGGCCGCAGAGTATTACCGTGACGAGAAGGGACAGGACGTACTTCTCTTTATCGACAATATCTTCCGGTTTACCCAGGCGGGTTCCGAGGTTTCCGCCCTTCTCGGTCGAATCCCCTCTGCTGTGGGTTATCAGCCTACACTGGGAACGGACCTTGGCGAACTTCAGGAGCGCATTACCTCCACGACCAAAGGTTCCATCACGTCCGTACAGTGCGTGTACGTACCTGCCGATGACTTGACAGACCCCGCGCCTGCAACCACCTTTGCCCATTTGGACGGCACCGTGGTTCTTGCAAGGTCCATTGCCGAGCTTGGAATCTATCCTGCCGTGGATCCCTTGGACTCCACGTCCAGGATTCTGGACCCCAATGTGGTTGGAGAGGAACACTACGGCGTTGCGAGACAAACACAGCAAATCCTTCAAAAGTATAAGGACCTCCAGGATATCATCGCCATCCTCGGGATGGATGAACTCTCCGACGAGGACAAACTGACCGTGGCACGTGCACGCAGAATCCAACGGTTCCTGTCCCAGCCCTTTAATGTGGCTGAGACCTTTACCGGCAAGAAAGGAAAATACGTATCGGTGGAGGAAACCGTCAAGGGATTCAAGGAAATTATTGAAGGAAAACACGACGACTTGCCAGAGGCGGCATTCTATATGGTTGGAGGCATAGATGAGGCCCGTGAAAGGGCTGAGGAAATGGCTTCCGCCTAGGCTGAGGTATATGATTCAATGGCGAAACTATTCCTAGAAGTGGTTACCCCTGAAGATGCCCTGGTCAGCCAGGAAGTGGACATGGTTACTGCCCCGGGCACCGAGGGGGAGTTTGGGGTCCTGCCCGGGCATGTGCTGTTCCTGTCGGGTATCATGCCGGGTGAACTTCGTTATACTGATGGATCAGAAAGGGGATCACTCTTTGTGACCGCGGGCTTTGCCGAGGTTTCCAACGACCGGGTCTCTGTCCTGGTGGACGCGGCAGAGAATAGCACGGAAATCGATGTTGGGCGGGCAAAACTGGCCATTGAGCGGGCCCGGGAAAGGCTGGAACAGGAAAGGGGAAAGGAAGACGTCGATTTCCGAAGGGCGGAAGCGGCCCTGCAAAGGGCACTCATGAGACTTAAACTGGCGGAAAAAGCGCGTCTCTGATATTTTTTATTCTCTTTTGCAAGCGAATTGGGGCAGGCCTTGGGCCTGCCTTTTTTATTGACATTTCAGCCCCATAAAGAATACAATGCGTTTTTGAAACCAGTGTAATTCCGAAATCTTGTCCGGTTTTTGTGTTAACCAGGCAGGATTGTTTTGAAGGAGTGATATGGAGAAGGGAGATGAAATTGATCAGTTTCAGATACTGGAAACCAAAATAGAATCCCTTCTAAAATACGTCAGTTCTTCTCAAAAGGAAAAGGAGACTTTAGTCGAAAAAATCCACATTTTGGAAGAAAAAATCGCAGATACAGGTGCTGAACTGCAGAGTTTGCGCACTGCACGCGACCACGCCAAAGCCCGGATCATAAAACTCCTGGAAAAGATCGAGCAAGTGGATATTTGAGAGAGAAAGGTGAATGGAGCCCGTCAAAGTCAGAATCCATGATCAGGAATACCTTCTCAAAAGTGATGGGGATGTGGAGCAGATCGAAGAAATTGCGGATTATGTAAACCAGAAATTGGCGGATGTTCAGGACGGAACAGAGGGATTGTCCGACAGAAAAGTAGCTATTCTGGCGGCCTTGAGCATTGCCGGTGAGTATCTGCAGGCCAGAAGAGAACGAGACGAGGTGAAGGGTCGTATTCGGCAAAGAACGGATGCCCTTATCAACATTATAGACTCGGCTATTACCTGAAAGTATTCTCTGGTACATCGCGACCGCATGTTCAAGATGTCCAGAGACTGTGTTGCACTTTAATATAGAAAGGCTATATCCTTTATTTGATGGGAGCCCCGTTGGAGCGGGAGAGCATTGTGGGGGCATCTGTCGGGGGGGAGAAATATAAACGTAGGGCAATTAAAGATAGAAGGGGCTAATATTCATCTGTTACACAATTATGACGTGATTTATCATAATGTTTTAGATATAAATGAAAACGCTAATCTTAAAATATATTAGCTTTAATTTCCTAGCATTGGAGAGGGAAAAGCACGCTGAAGGATGGCCCCTTTTGCGTGTATCATACCTTTTTAATCGAGCCTAGCCCTTCCATCTTTCTTGCCATATCCATGCCCTACAGGCCAGACAGTGGCCGCGGTTCTTCCCAATCCCCATAGTATCGACACAATCGAGACACAAGGTTTCAACCAGCCGGGATGACCAGAACTTTTTTCTCATGGGAAAAATTTCGGCTGAATCAACCGCTGAAAGATAGGGAATAGATTATGATAGAGCTTATTAAAATCATTGGGTCTGCCCTGGGGGGAATTATCCTCGGTGTGATTATAGGGTTTTGGTCCCGCAAGCGAATCGTTGAGAGCCAGTTCGATTCCATTAAGAATTACTCGAAAAAAATCATCAATGAAGCCCATCAGAAGGCGAAGACCATTAAAAAAGAGGCCTCGCTCAAGGCCAAAGACACCTTCTACCAGATGAGGGTTGAATTTGAGAAAGAGACCAAAGAAAAACGGGAGCAACTGCAGGGCCAGGAAAAAAGGCTTTTCAAAAAAGAGGAAAATCTCCACAGGAAAATAGAGCAGCAGGAGGAAAAGGAAAGAAGGATCGGCAAAAAGGAACGAAACATAGAGCACCTTGAAGAAAATATCAAGAAAAAAAACGGGGAATATGAGAGCCTCGTCATCGCCCAGCGCCAGGAACTTGAAAGGGTCGCGGGTATTTCTGCAAAAGAGGCCAAAGAACTGCTCATTCATTCCATGGAGGCAGAATCCAAGCACGACGCTGCCAAGTTGATCAGGCGGATTGAAACCGAAGCCAGAGAGGAGGCCGATCGAAAGGCCAATGAGATCATCGCTCTGGCCGTGAAGCGGTATGCAGGGGAATACGTGACCGAGAAGACGGTTTCCGTTGTGAACCTCCCCAATGAGGAAATGAAGGGCCGTATCATCGGGAGAGAAGGCCGTAATATTCGTGCCATTGAGGCGGCTACCGGAATCGATGTGATTATTGATGACACGCCGGAGGCAGTCATCCTTTCGGGGTTTAATCCTGTCAGGCGGCAGGTAGCAAAGATCTCCCTGGAGAGATTGATCGAGGACGGTCGAATCCACCCTGCACGTATTGAAGAGGTCGTTGAAAAGGTCAATAAAGAAATAGAGGCAAGCATCAAGGAGGCGGGGGAACAGGCCACTTTTGATGTGGGGGTCCATGGCATCAACAACGAGCTTGTCAAGCTTATTGGCCGGTTAAAGTATCGCTCCAGTTATGCACAAAATGTGCTCCAGCACTCCAAAGAGGTGAGCTTTATCTGTGGGGTTATGGCGTCTGAACTGGGACTCAATGTCAAACAGGCAAAAAGGGCCGGGCTTCTGCATGACATCGGCAAGGCCGTAGACCATGAGGTGGAGGGGCCTCATGCCATCATCGGTGCGGACCTGGCCAAAAAATACGGTGAGTCAAAGGAAGTGGTTCATGCCCTGGCTGCCCACCATGAAGAAGTCCCCCCAAGCACACAACTTGCCGTTCTGGTCCAGGCGTCCGATACCCTGTCCGGGGCCAGACCCGGTGCGCGGCAGGAGATGCTCGAATCCTATGTGAAGAGATTGCAGGAACTGGAGCAGATTGCCCTGTCCTTCAACGGGGTGAGCAAATCATTCGCGATACAGGCAGGCCGTGAGATACGAATCATGGTTGAGGGAAAAGCCGTGAATGATGATCAGTCCTTTGTGCTGTGTAAGGATATTGCGAAAAAGATTGAAAAGGAACTCACCTACCCGGGTCAGATCAAGGTAACGGTCATTAGGGAAACAAGGGCCGTGGAGTATGCCAAATAGTACGCGTCCAGAAACCGGCAATTTTCGGATGGAAAGGAGGGCGTTCCCATGGAAACAAGCCTTTTCAACAAAATTGGAGAGCCTGTTGCCTATATAGGTGATGACTTTAACCACACCATATACCTGTGGGATGGAATCCAGGTGGCCTATCTCTATCACGAGGAGCATGTCTACGGTACTAACGGCCGACACCTTGGACGTTTCATCGAGAATGTCCTGTACGATGAGCAGGGTCTCAGAATCGGCTTTACCTCAGGCTCCTGTCCGGTGCCGGTTGGCAAAGAAACGGTGAAACCCAAAAAAATGTCTCCCTATGATATCCGTTCAAGGTGGAACGCTCCGCCGCTGCCCAAACTGAGTTATCATAACTCTGAACTGGACCTGGCGGATTTTTTGAAACAGGGCCGGATTTCCCTGGTCCTGGCAGAGGCTCCCGAAGAAGAGGGCGAGGAATCGAAAGACTGAAAGGAACCAACCCCTGTTCTCCCTTTTTCCCATCCGAATTCAAATATTTATCCCCTCAAGGAGTGTGTCCGGACATGGCCCATGAGCAAGAAACGGTTTATCTGGTGGATGGGAGTTCCTATATCCACAGGGCCTATCATGCTATTCACCAGCTCTCTAATTCCAAGGGATTTCCCACGAATGCGGTTTTAGGATTCTGCAAAATGATCCTCAGACTTCTTGATGAAAAAAAACCCCTCTATGCCGCCATTGCATTTGATGCCAAGGGACCCACCTTCCGCCACGAAATGTATCGTGACTATAAGGCCAATCGCCCCCCCATGCCTGAGGATCTTGTCCTGCAGATCCCCTATATCCATGCAGTGGTTCGGGGACTGAATGTCATGAGCATTGAAAGATCGGGGTACGAAGCTGACGATATTCTCGGGACCCTTGCCAGGATATGGGAGGCAAAAGGCCATCACGTGGTAATCGTCACAGGTGACAAGGACTTTCGCCAACTCATCACGCCTGCTATCTCTCTGTGGGATACCATGAAGGGGAAGGTAACCGACTACGGCGCCTTTAAAGAAGAATACGGCATGGAGCCATCCCAGGTTATCGATATGATGGGCCTTTCCGGAGACAGCTCGGACAACATTCCGGGTGTGCCGGGGGTGGGCGAAAAGACTGCCATCAAACTGATTCGGGAATTTGGAACCCTTGAACAGGTATTTGAACATTTGGACAAAGTCCAAGGGAAAAAACTGAAAGAAAACCTTGGGAATGCACATGAAAATGCCCTCTTGAGCAAAAAGCTGGTGACCATTGACCGGTTTGTGCCTCTGGATTCCGAAGAAACGGATCTGGGGGTGGGGCAACCTTTGGTACAGGAACTCACCGACATATTTCATGAGCTTGAATTCAGGGGGCTTTGGGATCAGTTTGCCACAAGAAAAGAGCCCCGGGAAAAGCATTACCATCTCTGTCTTTCAGAAGAGGAGCTCAAGGATCTGATTGAGAGGATAGGTCAGCGTGGAGCTGTTTCCATTGATACGGAGACCACAGGCACTGACCCACTCCGTGCGCACCTCGTGGGGATCTCTTTCTGCCTTGAGGAGGACACAGCCTACTACCTCCCCCTGGCCCATTCTTACCTTGGAATCCCTGAACAATTGGGGCTGTCAAAGGCCCTGGAGATGCTGAGGGGTGTGCTTGAGGATGGGAAGATTCTCAAAATCGGGCAGAATATCAAATACGATGCGCTGGTGCTGAGAAACCATGGGGTGGAGCTCAGGGGGCTTTATTTTGATACCATGGTCGCATCCTACGTTATAAACCCCAGCCTGAGACAGCACAATCTGGAGTATTTGGCCCAGCAGTACCTGAATCATAAGATGATCAGCTATCAGGAGGTGGTCGGCAAAGGCCGGGCCCAGGTTGGTTTTGAGGAAGTCGAAATCAATCGGGCCATGGAATACTCCTGTGAAGATGCCGATATCACCCTGCAATTGATGGGCGTTCTGGAGGAGCAGCTCAAGGAGGACGGGAATGAGGAGCTCTTTCATTCCCTGGAGATGCGGCTCATTCCGGTACTTGTGGATATGGAGTGGCATGGGATCAAGGTTGACACGGGTTTTTTTAGGACCATGTCCTCCCGCATCGCAGATCAGCTCAAGGGGCTTGAGAAGGAGATCTATACTGAGGCGGGCATGGAGTTCAACATCAAGTCTTCACAGCAACTGGGTTATGTACTTTTTGAAAAATTGCAGTTGCCCGCCAAAAAAAAGACTGCAAAAACCAAGGCATATTCTACGGATGTGAAGGTCCTCAAGGAGCTTTCGGCACTTCCCTACAAGATGCCCAAACTGCTCCTGCGCTACAGGACCCTTTCCAAATTAAAGTCAACCTATCTGGATGCCCTGGTCAAAATGGCGGATCCCAAAACCGGCAGAATACATACCTCCTATAACCAGACAGTGGCAGCGACCGGGCGTCTCAGCAGCAGTAATCCCAACCTTCAGAACATCCCCATTCGGGGGGAAGAGGGCCGTGAAATCAGGAAGGGCTTTGTGACAGAGGTCGGACACAAGCTTCTTTCCGCAGACTACAGTCAGGTGGAATTGAGGGTATTTGCGCACTATTCAAAGGACGAAGCATTCCTGGAGGCCTTCAGGCGGGGTGAGGATATACACAGCCGCACGGCCGCAGAGATTCTGAACGTGGAACCGGACGCCGTAACCCAGGAACAGAGAAGGATCGCAAAGGCAATCAACTTCGGGATCATCTATGGAATGGGACCGCGAAAGCTCAGCGAGGAATTGGGCATCGATCTCAAGACGGCCAGGAACTATATTGAGGCCTATTATGAAAGGTACCAGGGGGTTCGAAGATACCGGGAGGAAATACTCGAAGCGGCCGGCAGGGAAGGCTTTGTCACCACCCTGTTCAACAGGAAGCGGTATCTCCCCCATATCAACCACGATCAGCAGCGTATCCGGGCAGAGGCGGAGCGTATGGCCATAAATACCCCCATCCAGGGGACTGCGGCGGATCTCATCAAAAAGGCCATGATTCAAATCCATGAAAGGTTGGAGCGTGAGCATTTCAAGACAAAAATGCTCCTCCAGGTGCATGATGAGCTGGTATTTGAGGTTCCGGATGATGAAGTCGAGCCCCTGGGCGCGATGGTGAAAGAGGAAATGGAGGAAGTATACCCCCTGCTTGTCCCTCTCAAGGTGGATAGCATGGTGGGAAAGAACTGGGATGAGGCGCACTGAAGGGAACAGATAAATTGCATTCCCGGGAATCGTATTTAAATTAGTGAGATAGATTTTTTAAATTGAAAACCCGGTCCTCGTGGGCCGGGTCGGAGTCTTCAAACTATGACTTGGAGTTGTGAGATAAAAATCACAAATTCCAAGCACCAAAAAACAAATAAATCCCAAATTCTAAATCAATCAAAGGAGTTGTTTTTTTGGGATTTTGAATTTTTGACCACGCGCAGCGCAGGCGCTTGCGCCGCGTGTTGATATTTGTTTGTCATTTGGGAGTTGTCATTTGAAATTTCAGATCTGAAATGGACTTTCAATAATGCAAATCCCTTCTGGGGATAACTGAAGCCGGGTTCTCTGGACCCGGATTCTTCAAAACGGGCGTATTACCATGACATATGTTTTTGGACCGGTACCTTCCAGACGCCTGGGGCTCTCCCTGGGTATTGATCTGGTCCCTGCCAAGACATGTTCCTATGACTGTTTGTATTGTCAGGTCGGACGGACAACCAGTAGTACGCTCGAGCCGGGAGAATTCTGCCGTGTTTCAGATGTGATTGCTGAACTCGGTCACAAGCTGGAGAGGGTCACTCCGGACGTCATCACTCTTTCCGGGTCCGGAGAACCCACGCTCCACGCGCGGATAGATCAGATCATCGATCTTATTAAGGAGATGACCGACAGGAGGATCGCCCTTTTGACCAACGGGTCCCTGCTTTGGCGGGAAGATGTAAGAGAAAGGGTATCGGGCGCCCATGTGATTATGCCCACCCTCTCAAGTGTCTTTGAAGAGACCTTCCAAACCATTCACAGACCCCACCCGGACCTTCGATTGCAGACGGTCATTGGGGGTATCAAGGAGTTGAGAAAATCCTACAGGGGACAGCTCTATCTGGAAGTGATTTTTTTGGCGGGGATCAACGATTCTGAAAAAGAGGTGGCCGGGCTTCGGCAGGCCATTCGGGAGATATCGCCGGACAGGGTACAGTTGAACACGGTGGTGCGGCCTCCGGCGGATGAAAAAGCCTTATCTCTTGACAGGAAAAGGCTGGAAGATATAAAGAGTTTTTTTGGAGAAGTGGCTGAGATCATTGTTGGCAGCCCTTCCACACAAAAGGCAGTGAGGGGCGCCCCTTCGGCCGACCTCATTCTTGATATGGCAAAGAGAAGACCTGTGAGGGTCCAGGATGTGGCCAGCGCCCTGAATGAGCCTGTCCAGGAAGTTGAGGACCTTATGAAAGGGTTGCTCATAAAGGGAGCCCTGTCTAAACATGAACATGGGGGCGACATCTATTATATGTGCAGATCATAAAGCAGGTATAATAAAGGGGAGACGAAATCAGCGAAATGACTACGGATATGGACAAAAAAATGAGTGATTCGGACAGGTATTATGTAGGTATTGATGCGGGATCCGTCAGTTTGAACTGCATCGTCATAAATGAGAAGCGGGAAATTCTTTTTGAGTCCCCCTACAAACGGCACCTCGGCAAGGTGGAGGAGGGTGTTGAGGCGCTTATTCAGGAACTGCTGGGGAGCTTTGGGTCGGACGGCATTGTGGCCTTTGCTTTTACCGGGAATCATGGGAAAAAGATCAGCGGTCAGCTTGGAGGATTCTACGAATTTGAAACCATCTGCCAGGTCCTTGGCGCACTTTTCATTCGGCCGGATGCGAAAACGGTCATCAGCATGGGAGGGCAGGATACGGCCCTGTTTCAGATCAATCATAACAACGGGAGTTGGGAACTGGATTATTTTAATACCAACGGGCCCTGCGCTTCGGGTACCGGTTCCTTTATTGATCAGCAGGCCCAGCGTTTAGCCACGTCTATCTATGACAACAAAGTCAACATTTCCCAGGATCAGACGGATGCGGTTCTGGATGATTTTATCCGACTGGGACTCAATAGCAAGCAGCCTTCTAATGTGGCCTGCCGGTGTACGGTCTTTACCAAGTCCGACATGATCCACCTCCAGAACAAGGGAGAGAGGCTCGAGGACATCATCTACGGTTTGCATGTGGGGAATGCCAGGAACTACATGAGTACCATTGTATCCAATCGGGTGCTCGAAGAACCGATCCTTTTTGTTGGTGGTCTCTCCATGAACGCAATTCAGGTCCGGGCCTTTCAATCCTATTTCCCCGGGCTGATAGTGCCGGAACGCAACACTTCCCTGGGTGCTCTGGGGGTGGCGCTTCACGCTCTGGATTTAGAAGTCGAAAACCACCTGGACTTCGAAGGCGCCAGGGGGGCCCTTGAAGAAGGGAGCCACGATCTGCCCATCGCCCCCAGGCTGGAACTCAAGGAGACGGATTTTCCAGAGGACAACGAGGTATCCAAGCGATTTATACCGGAAGGGACCCCTCTTTATCTGGGAATCGATATCGGGTCCACCACCACCAAATATGCCCTCATCACCGAAGACCATGAAATCGTACACAAGAGTTATGTACACACCCAGGGAAAACCCATAGAGGTGACCCAGAAACTCCTGGGGGTTCTTCGAGACAACCTTGGAGCCGATGTCAACATCAGGGGTGTCGCAACCACCGGGTCCGGGAGAAACGTGGTTGGGGACTTCCTGGATGCCGACCTGATCATTGATGAAATTACCGCCCACGCCAAAGGTGCCGTGGAACTCGATCCAACGGTGGACACCATCTTCGAGATCGGTGGGCAGGATTCCAAATATATCTCGATCGCCAACACCTACCCCCTTGATTTCGATATGAACAAGGTGTGTGCTGCAGGGACCGGCAGTTTTCTTCATGAACTGGCAAATAAACACGGCATCAATATTGTGGGCGAGTTTCAGGAAGTGGCTCTCTCTTCGGAGTCACCAATCAAGCTGGCAGAAAGATGTACGGTCTTTATGGAATCGGACCTCGTTTCTTACCATCAAAAAGGGGCCCCGAAAAAGGACCTCATCGGAGGTCTCTGCTATGCCATTGTGCACAATTACCTGAATCGCGTGGTGGAAAAACGGACGGTCGGAAAGAGGGTCATGTTCCTGGGTGGGCCTTCACTCAACAAGGGGGTAGTGGCCGCTTTTGAAAATGTGCTGGGCCGGGGGCTGGTGGTCCCCCGCCACAGAGAGATCCTGGGGGCGTTTGGCGCAGCCATCAGTGTGCAGGACAAGATGGAGGCGGAAAATCTGACGGAATCCGGATTCAGGGGACTTGATAATTCCATCAATGATCAAATGGATTTCAAGGAAAAAATCTGTCGGGCAGATCCAGCCTGCCACAACCAGTGCAAGCTCAAGATCTATGATTTTGATGGGCGCAAAAGCATCTGGGGCGGCGAGTGCGGCCGCTATGAACTGATCCGTGGAAAGGGAGAAAAGCGTGAAAACTATTTCGCCCTCAGGGATCAAATCTGGGAAGATCACATGTCCGGTCTTTATGCGGTCATCAAGGACGAACCCCTTTTGGAGATAGACGGGCGACCGACCGTGGGAATGCAGCGGGCCCTCTATACCATCCATACATCGGTCCTATGGGCCCATTTTTTTGATCGGCTTGGCTTCAGACTTGTTTTGACGCCGAACACCAATAGCCGGATTTCCAGCGATGGTATTGAGGCCATGGCCGCTGAGACCTGTTATCCGGTGAAGGTCTCACACGGCCATGTCAAGGCCCTGGTGGAAAAGACCCGGTACCTGTTTATCCCAAGCATTGTGACCATGCCTACGCCTCGGGAGGAGGAGACAGGATTCTACTGCCCCCTTTTACAGGCCAACCAGTACATGGTCCGTATGGCCCTCGATCTGGACCGCAGGACCATCTTGAATCCTATCATTCACCTGAAGCATGACCCGGAGATCCTGGCACTTGAACTGAGTGAGCAGCTTTCAAAGAGGATCAAGCGAAGTCCTTCCAAAATCAAGGAGGCCATTACACATGCACTGGACGCGCAAGAGGCCTTTATCCAGGACTTGTATCAGAGGGGTCGGGAGATACTCGAAATACATGATCCTGATGAGCCCCTGGTCATTGTTACGGGGCGCCCCTATAACCTCTATGATGAGCGATTGAATCTGAGGATGGGACAGAATCTGGCCAAAATTGGGGTCAAGGCAGTGCCCATGGATTTTGTGGATGTCGATACAGTGGACATCTCGGACTTTCCTGATATGTTTTGGGGCTTGGGAGCCCAGATATTGAGGAATGCGAAGTTCATCAAGGCACATGCAAACTATTTCGGTCTGCACATCACCAATTTCAGTTGTGGCGCCGATTCATTCATCGAGCATTTCTTCAAGCATGTCATGGGGGACAAACCCTATCTGATCCTGGAACTGGACGAGCATAGTGCGGTGGCGGGGGTCATGACCAGACTCGAGGCCTACAGGAATGTCATCGATAACACCATGCAGAAAATGGGCCTGGACAGGCCTGTGGGAAAGAGAATATCGAACTAGATTTCAACCAGAGACCAGGGATTTCTGGTTGAAGCGATCAGCGGTCAGCATTCAGCACTCAGCATAATCTAAAGAGCTTGTGAACAAAGGAATTGGAGACGAGGATACTATGGAAGCTCAAAACAGCCCAAACTTTATCTCTATGTCTGAAAAAGTAGGACTGTTCAATCCAAAGGACAGGATTTGTCTTATCCCCCAAATGAACCGCAGGGGATGCCATCTCCTTGCCGGGACTTTTCGAGGTTTCGGGATAAAGGCCCTGGTCATGGACACCTATGAGGGCATTGATCTTGGTAAAGAATTTACGTCGGGCAAAGAGTGTTTCCCCTGCCAGGTGACAATGGGGGATATCCTGCATTACATGAAAAAGGAACAGGAACGGCTTGGGGATGCATTCAATGCGGAGAATTACGTATACTTCCTGCCGGAATCGGAAGGTCCCTGCAGATTTGGCATGTACAATAAATACCAGAGAATTGTACTGGATTCCTTTCCCGAATTGGAGAATCTGAGGATATGTTCCCTGACATCCAAGGATGGTTACTCCCTGGCCGGGCTTATGGATCCTGAGAGGGTGAGTAACTTTCGAAAGTCAGCCTACTTGACGCTTTCATTGAACGGGCCATGGAAACCATGAGCGACGCCTGTGAAACCGACGGGGCAGTCAATGATTTTGAAAGCATCCTGAGCAAGCTGGAAGAGGTTGTCAAGGAAGGGAAGGCCATTATGGACCCTTCCATTCCACCCAAGCCCTTGATAGGCATGGTTGGAGAGATCTACCTGAGAACCCATGTGGAATCAAACCAGGATATTATCAGGGTGCTGGAACAGTACGGTGGGG
>JAFDIX010000543.1 GCA_019307805.1 Deltaproteobacteria bacterium
ATCATTAGTGGCAATCGGTTATAACCTTTGAACCCTGAACTCTGAACCAAGAACCGATCAATTTAAGTGGTAATTACCTTGTCAGGATATTTCAACGATATCTATGGCATCCACCGGGCAGTCTTCCGCCACGTCCTGATTGCATCCGGCCTCTTCCACCTCAACCGCCACCACCTCTGCCTTGAAATCTTCACTGCATTGAAAGTTCTCGCAGCGCAGGCAGGCCAAGCAGCCCAGGCACTTGCCGTTATCCAATGTCACACGAAAGACCAAATTCGCCCCCCCTCCTGCCTTTTGTTTGACGATCTCAACAAGATTCCCATCCGGATCCTTGCAAAAAAGCCAGTCTGAACCGTCAACGCGCTTTCCAGGGCCATCCACAATCTTGATGTTGTGTGCTGCAAGGTCTTCCAGGCTTTCCTGAAAATCTTCCACCTCGATGGCAAAGTGTTTCATGGTGTCATGGAATGTTTCCTCCAACACCATGAGATGGAGCTGCGTATTCTCCCCCACCTGGTAAAAATGGCCCGGAAAACCAAAGTCGGGACGTTCCAGGCCGGCAAGACCCAGCACATCACCATAGAACCATCTGCATTTTTCAAGATCTCTCACTACGACAGCCACGTGATGATAATCCTTGACGCGCATGATTCTTCCTCCCTGTGATGTAACCGGATGGGGACCTCACTTTTTCATCATGGACAGGAATTCCTCGATAACAGGATCAATGAAGTCCGGATCATTGATATGCGCATCCAGTTCAACGAGAGGTATCGAAGGACTCAGGGTTTCCTTGAGGGCATCCACCAGCACCTGATTCCCCTCCGGTTCCCAGTGGTCCAACCCTTCTCTGTCCGGAAAGGACCAGCCCTTGAGGGGGATAAAGACCTTTACAGGACCTTTGGCCTGGTTGAGCTTTTCGGCAATCTCCCGGCCAACCGCCTTCATCTCATCAGGCACCAGCCTGACAAGGGTCAAATGGGGATTATAGTTGAAATGCTTTCGCCGCTTCATATCTTCCGACAGGCTCTCCGGAGACCCCTGGACCGTATAATTGCCGCTACCCGGGGCAACCACCTGGGGCAGGCCCATGGCTCCGGCCGCCGTCATCCGACCTTCACGAATGGCGCCATGAAGCCCTCTCACGTAACGGTCCCCGATTTCATGGAGATTCAAATCCAATACCCCCTCAAAGGCCCCTTCAAGGATCATATCCTCCATGGCGATTCCGCCGGTTCCATTTTGATGGAAGGCAACCACCTCGTACCCGCTTTTCTCCAGAATGTCTTTGGCCCTCAGTGCTCCCGGCGTGGTGGTGCCCAGCATGGACATGGCAATGGGGATGCCTTCTGCTTTCATAGGTTTTCCTTCAAAGTTGGCCACCATGCCGCATATGCCGCCGGCCGTATTCTGAAGAATTTGCTTGGTCAGAAAATTCAGGCCCTGCATGTCTGAAACGGTATGCATGATGGTGAGGTCCTTGGTGCCCACATAGAATCCGAAGTTGTGCAAACCGTTGGCCACAGTAGAGGCCATCATTCTCGGCACACCCGTGGGAACGGCACGCATGGCCGAACAGGAGATCTCCGTTCCCTGGGCCCCACCGATACCTACGATCCCCTGAATACGTCCCTCCTCATATAGTTCCTTGGCAATCTCCTCAGCCCCCCGGCACATTACTTCAGTGGCCTCCCTCTTGTCTCCCGTGGCCACAGCATCCTTGAGAGTCATGCCCCCACGGGCGGCAACGTCATCCTGGGAAATATCGGCCTGACCTCTGGGGGGCGCAAGTATCCCCGTATCCATCACGATAACATTCACCCCATTGCTCTCTATGCACTGTTTGAGATAATTTGCCTCATCTTCTTTTGTGTCATGGGTCGCAATTAAAAGAACGGTCTTTTTCATTTTGATTACCCTCTTTCGAATAAATTACCACCGGACTTACCCGGTGGTAATTTATTATCACTAATCGTTGGGTTTCACAACGACCTTCACCGCACCGTCGATCCTCTTGACAAAGGTTTCAAAAGCCTTGCTCACCTCATCCAATGGAAATGAATGGGTCACATAGGGTTTCAGGGAGATTTTCCCGGTCCCAAGCAGGGAAACGCCCCTAGCCACATTGGACCAGCCTTCACCCCGGACCGTATGCAGGGATTTATTTTTCATGGCCATATCTTCGAGATCCATGAGCACGGGTTCATGGGGTATGCCCAACAGGAGTATCTTACCCATTGGCTTCGTCATCTTAATGGCTGTCATGGGGGCATCTTTAGCACCGGAGGATTCGATAACCAGATCAGCACCGATGCCCCCGGTCTCCCGGAGTACTACCTCTACAGGGTCTTCTTCGTGTATGTTGATCAACCGGTCCGCCCCGGTGTCGCCGCCCTTGTTGAGCCGGGAGGCCCTTGTTCCAACGAGGTACACCCGATCCGCCCCGAAGGCCTTGGCCACCTGTGCAGAAATGAGTCCCAGCGGCCCTGGACCGATTATGGCTACATGCTCCCCTGCCACATAACCGCCCACAGTTTCAAAACCATAGAGGACACATCCGAGATTCGTGACAAGGGAGGCTTCCTCAAAATCCACATGATCCGCAATCGGGTGGACCGTGTTGATATTGTTGACCACATACTGGGCGAACCCGCCGTTGGCGGTCATCCCGTTGGCACGATGTTTTGGAGTGCCGTAATTGAGGCACGCAGTATAGTTTCCATTTCTGCAGTTCCTGCAGCGCATACAACCCAGGTGGGCCTCCACAGCGACCCGGTCACCCACCTTGAACTCATCGACCGTCTCACCCAGGGCCGCTACGGTTGCCGAATATTCATGTCCCGGTGTAAATTCGCCAAAGGGGGGCTGCCCCTCAAAAGGATTCTCCATGAGCGCCACATCCGTGCCACAGCATGCACAGGATTGGACTTTGAGCAGCACTTCCATGGGTCCCGGTCTTGGTGTGGGGACCTCCTTGACCTCCAACTGGCTTGGTCCCATGAGCACGGCGGCCTTCATAGTTTCCGGTATGCCTGTCATTATCTCAATCTCCTTTCTGCATTATATGAAAAGAATCTTTTCCCTTCTTGGTAATCTGCTTGGGCGGTATTCCCATTTCATTGGTGAGCTGATTTAGCACAATATTTCCACAGAATCCTCCCTGGCACCTTCCCATGCCCGCACGGGTAAGGTGTTTTACGGCATCCATACAGTTCGCCCCCCTTTGAATGGCATCCTGAATTTCTGCTTCGGACACCTGCTCGCAGCGGCACACAATATGGCCGGATTTTTTATTTGAAGCAATCATTCTTTCCCGTTCTTCTTTGCCCTTTGAAGTGTTTTTTCTCCACCATTTCCATGCCTGTCTGAGGAAGCAGTTTGGTCACATGCTCGGCGATGGCGGGAGCTGCCGTCAGCCCGGGGGAACCGATCACGGCATGAATGACCCCGGGGGTGTGCTCCGATGGTGCAATGTAGAAATCACCGCCCTCTGCTTTGGTATTTTCAGAACGAATCCCCGCAAAGGAGGTGATGATATCCTTTCCGGACAGGGCGGGAATGAGGGCCCTGCACAATTCCACAACTTCCTGCAGCTTCTCACGGCTGACCGCTGTATCCCCCTTGTTCTCCGGCACCGTGAAATACCCCATTCCCATCAACAGGTTCCCGTGGGCTGTGGGTGTCACCAGTTGACTGTGTTCACGGTCATAGGTC
>JAFDIX010000544.1 GCA_019307805.1 Deltaproteobacteria bacterium
TCTGGTAGATCCAGCACTCCTCATTGTCCAGGGCAGCACTGCCCACCGACGCAATGCCGCCGGTCCTGTTGACAACCTGGCCTTTGGCATTTTTTGCCTCAAAAGTGGCGTCCCGGGTAGTTTTTACACGTTTGGCGATTTGAGACAGTGCCCAGTCCCAGGACACTTTTTTCCATTCCCTGGAATAGGGTGCACGATACATGGGCTGGGTAATGCGATCGGTGTTTTCAACCAGTTGTGTCAGGGCGGCGCCTTTGGAACACAATGAACCCCGGTTGATCACATGATCCGGATCACCCTCGACGTTGATCACCCTTCCGTCACCCTTGCGGCTGGCATGCACGATAACCCCGCAACCCACCGCACAGTAGCAGCAGATCGTGGTGGTCTCCCTGGCGTATTGGGTCTTGAGCATCTGGGCATGGGCTTTGACCGGGCGCAGGTCAAATCCCAGACCGCTGACCGCAAGGCCGACTGTGGTAGCGCCGGTTATCCGGATAAACTCCCGTCGGTTTACCTTCATGCATTCTCCTTTGTTTATGGTTATTCGTTGCACATTTTACAGAAGATCTTGAATAGTTATGGAACCTTCCGACTCAAAGGACTTGAGGCACGCTTCCATAACAGCCACTGCGGCCAACCCGGTTTCCCCGGTGACTTCCAATAGGCCCTCCCCCTGGATTGCAGAGGCAAACGCATCCATTTCCTCTGCAATAGAATTCTGACGTTGTTCCTCCGCATCTTCTTCCAGAGGAATCACTGTCATCTCGGTTTCGCCCTTCTTCATGAACTTTAAGGACCCTTCATTCTTATCCATTAATAATACACCTTCGGTCCCGTGCAATTGGCAGAAATCCCTTGCCGGCGTAATGACCGTTCCCCCCAGGTACCCCAGTGCCCGGTTTTCAAATTCCAGCACTGCCACAACCGCGTCGTCAGATTCCGCCTTGCCCCACACCCTTCCGGGGAATGCCGACACCCTCTTCACAGGGCCGACCAGATAATTGAGATTGTCTACCTCGTGGATGGTGAAATGGGCAAAGGGGCCTGCGGGGCTTTCACTCCGGTTCCATCGCCATTTATCCGGCGTAAAGCCCACCCCGATGTCTCCTGTCATACAGGCCTCTGCCAGGACGATGTCCCCTATCTTCCCCTCCTGGATGATTTCCTTTGCTTTGCGGTAAATCATCATCCTTCTATTGTTGTGCCCGACCGTAAGCAGACAGCCTGACTGCGTCGCTGCTTCATTCATTTGCCGGCATTCCTCCACAGACAAGGCCATGGGCTTTTCGACAAACACGTGCTTTTTCTTTTCAAGGCCCGCTATAACCCGGCTGGAATGCTGTGAATTGGGGACAGTGATGACCAGTGCGTCAATAGTCTCATTATCAAGCAATTCCTCAAAACTCTTCATCCCCAGCCCGCCATATTTCCCTGCAAAATCATCCACCTTGGAGGCGGAACGGGAATAACAGGCCCCTATCTCGATCCTTTTGCTTTTTTGCGCAGCATCCGCCAGCATGCCGGACCACCAGCCGATTCCAACAAATCCCATCCTTACCTTTTCAGCCATTTCGACCTCCTTCTACTAAATCCCCTGAACCTTCCCGCATGTAGCGGGGTAGGCCCAACGTTGCCATTCGGATACGTGGGCGAATAAGGTTCAACCACCCGCTTGCCCCGCGCCTGCGGGACTTCGATCGAGACACTGAGAACACTGAGGAGAACTTCTTTTTGCTCCGGTCGTTTATATCACCGATTAGGAGTAAATCAAAGACTTCCCCCTTTTGGTTAAAAGGAAAATCTTGTATTGTCACAAAACAGTGGAGCGCAGACTCTGCACGAACGCCCCCTTTTATTATGCTGGGTCTGCTATTGACAAATCCCATAATAGTTCGCAGCTTACTCAGGCATATGCCGTGTATTGTGTGGGTTTACTGAGGTAAATACTTCTTTCACGAGACTTATCGCAATAGATCAAAATAAGAGCATTTTGCAAATGTTATGGAGGCTTTTAATGAAGAATCGAAAAAGTTTGTTTGTAGTTGCATTTTTGCTTTTCACCTTTTTCTGGGCAACCCCATCTTCGGCAAGATGGTATGATGATTATCAGTTTGGCTTCCGGATCAATGCACCAGAAAACTGGTTGAGCAATTCATTTGTCGAAGGGACGGATCGCGTATGGGCATTTGCAAGCCCGGACGAGAACGTGGCCGTGAGGGTTCGGGCCTTCAAACACGATCCCCATGCCGACATATTCATGGTCATCTCCCTGTTTGAATCAGAAATATTTGGAGGGGGGCAGCGCCTCGCCCTCCTGGACCACACCCTGAACGGGATACCGGGTAAGCTGGGGGCCTACCAAGGTGTTTACAACGGCAACCAGGTAGGCGTGGGGGCGTTCTATACTGTTCAAAACGGTAACGCCTACATCATTTGGAGCATGATTCCCACACATTTATTCAACGCCAGGAGTGCGGAGGCTGATGCCGTCATCAATACCTTTACAATCACCTCTTCACAGGTCCCACCCGGATCAGGAAACCATCCGGGTTATCAAGGAATGAGGATCACGAACGTTCGAATGGGCGACCATCTCATAGGGACTTACGGCCTTGCATCGGTGAAGTATCATTTCGGCCCTTCGACGCCCGAGATCTTTCTGGTCTTTAACTGGAGCGGCGACGTGGGCAACTCGCCGTTCCTTATCAAATGGACCTACACCAAGACCGGATACCTCATAGACCAGATCACCCTGACCCTTCCCAAAGCCCCGAAAGGCCACGCCAAAAGCAGTCTCACAATTCCCAACAAGGGTTGGCCTTCTGGGAACTATTCGGCCGAAATCATTCATAATAGCCAATCCCTGAAAAAAGTATCCTTTTCCATAGGAGGGACCGCCCACTAACCTTTCCTGATGGAAACTCTCTCGTGCCAGGATTTTATTCCTGGCACGAGACCTTAATCTTCTTCACAGGCGCTGGTAGACGGCGCTGTAATTCTCTGCATCAATAACGAGCATGCTTCCGTCGATTCTGTATTTCCCGTTGATCAAATATCCGGGCCGGTTGATGACAATCGTGCTGCCGACAACGCGGTATCGTTCATCCTCAACATCCACAGTACCATCCCGGTAGGTTGTGGTGGTGATAAGATGTCCCTCACGCTGGAATTCAACGACAACGACCCCGCTCTCCGGTTCCTGCGGCTTTGGGTAAATGCTGGTCTGTTTCCATCTCGTTCCGCCCAGATCCCCGGTCTCAT
>JAFDIX010000079.1 GCA_019307805.1 Deltaproteobacteria bacterium
ACGACCGTCCCCCTCAGGAAGGGTCGAATACTGGCCCGATATTCGACGGGGAAAAGACCCGTCAAAACACCCCTGGCCGGATTGTTGATGGTATTTCTCAAAACCGCAGTTGAAAGTCTGGCATACATGGCTGAATATATATCAAAACGGAAGAGAAAGGCGAGAAAGGCAATGATATAGTTGATGGGGTGAAACATAAGCGCAATAGGTAAACCCCACCTCCCGTAAAGCCGCCCCACGAAAAGCAGAATGACGAAACTGACGATATTGAGTACACCCCGGAAGTAACCGAAGAATTGGATCATTGCCCCTTCCGAGGCATATGTCTGGTCTACGGCGTAATTAAACTGGTAATTCATAATGGGAATGACGACGTTGGGAAGCAACGTCAGCATGACAAGGATCTTCACAAGGGCCGATTCCTTCAACAGGGGAAGGATTTTTTTTAACTCTTCCCGGATGCTGGCACGCTGCTTGACCTTCTTCTTTGTAGTATCGGGCAGGAGCAGCGTCGGAAAGAGATTCCCCATACGATAGACCACCACGGCCCCGATCAATGTCGTTCCCACGTAGATCCACAAAAGATTGTCCATGGAAACGATCTTTTGCAGCAGCGGGGTAGAAAAACTCCCGATGACTCCTCCCAAAACACCGCCGGCCATAATCAGCGGAAAAATGCGCTTCGACTGCCGGGTATTAAACATGTCATTTGCCAGGTTCCAGTACAAAAGGCCGAGCAGGACTTCATATTGGGCCTTCAGGAGGTAGAGCACGGGATAGATAATATCGAATCCCATGGGCACCACAAAACGGAGTCCCGCCACCGTGGCGCTGCAAAAAAGCAACATATAGACCAGCATGCGGCTCCCCTGGATCTTCGCCATGATGCCGGTCAAAAGGCCCATAATGAAAAAAGTCGATATGGAGTTGATGACATAGATGACCGGAAGGTATTCTACTCCGAACCTCTTTAAAAAGGCTGTCTCTGCATAGTTATTGAAAAGGATATTGGATGACCGGATAAGGAAGAGAAGGAGTGCTGACCAGAGGAAGAGTGAGATTTCGTCTTCATAGATTTTGAACAGTTTGGTCAGCAATTTCATCATCAGAAATGTCCTGAAGGAGATGGGCCGTTGGTGATCAAAAAAATACCCTTTGCCAATACCCGTGTCAAGACCTTTAGGAAAGCCCTGATCCACCATCAAGGCATGGCCCATGGGGAATCTTGTCTCCTACACTACTTCGTCAGAATGCCCCGCGGCGACACGGCTTGAGCCACTCGGCCTCGAGGTCTGTCGGGGAGGCTCTACTTTTTCTGAGAAAGGACGACCCTCTCGCGATTGCTGTAGTCCCTGATTCGGGCAGCATGCCCATAACGGTCATCTTTTGAAATCAGTTCCAGGGCCTTGGGTATTTGCCGGGGATCCATTTCCAACAACAGCCAGCCATGGTCATTAAGGGTTTCCGGAGACTGGAGAATAATTTTTTGAATGTAGTAAAGCCCTTCTTCACGGCCGTCAAGGGCGAGCATCGGCTCGAAATTGCGGACTTCCGGCGGAAGGGCATCAAACTCCAGAGAGGTGATATAGGGAGGGTTGGATAGAATGAGGTCGAAGGTAACTTCTTCAGACCTGAAACGCGTCAAAAGGTCCCCTTTTTTGAACTGAATTCTTTCCCCCACACCGTGTCTTTCTGCATTGATACGCGCAATATTCAGGGCCTCTTCAGAGATGTCGCTTGCCCAGATGGAGGCTTCCTTGATCTCCCGGGCCACCGCGATGGCCAGTGCCCCGCTCCCGGTTCCCAAATCGAGTATTTGGGGGTGTTCTCCCCCGGGTATGCGCCCTCTTTTATAGAGTGAAACAGCCTGCTCGACCAGGACTTCGCTTTCAGGCCTTGGGATTAAAACCTGAGGGCCCACCTGAAAGTCCATAGACCAGAATTCCTGGACTCCCGTGATGTGCTGGACAGGTTCCCTGGCAAGCCTTCTCCTGATGAGTGCACGGTAGGTCTCGATTTCCCTGTCATTGAGTGGTTTTTCAAAATGGAGATAAAGCTCTACACGGGTGGTTTGCAACAGATGGGCGAGTAAAATTTCTGCGCAGAGGCGGGGGCTTTCGATCTTCTTTTCTGTGAGATAGTCTGAGGTTACTTGCAGAAGCTCCTTAATGGTCCAGGTTTTGGAACTCATGATTCCCCTTTGAGTGCCTCCGCCTGGAAATGGGTCAAAAGGGGATCGATAACCATGTCCAGTTGCCCTGCGAGTATTCCGAATTTTTTCACTCCTGTCGCCGGAGCCGACCATGCTTTTCCGCTCCTCCGAGATCTTGGATTGCTGCTCCGCCTGTTGCTGGTCCAGCAGCCGCGACCTGAGCACCTTCATCCCCTTGGCCTTGTTCTTGTGCTGGGATTTTTCATCCTGGCATGAGACGACCAGGCCGGAAGGCAGATGGGTGATGCGGACCGCCGAATCCGTCACATTGACATGCTGTCCCCCGTGACCGGATGCACGAAAGACATCGATACGAAGATCCTCCGGGTTTATCTCTACGTCAACTTCTTCGGCCTCGGGGAGGACGGCAATGGTCACGGCAGAGGTATGGATTCTGCCCTGGGTTTCCGTTTCAGGAACCCTTTGAACGCGATGGACCCCACTCTCCAGTTTCAGACGGCTATAGACCATCTGACCCGATATAAGGACGATCACCTCCTTGACCCCCCCTATGCCGGTTATGTTCTGGCTGAGTATTTCGGTCTTCCATTTCTGCAGTTCCGTATATCGACCATACATCCTGAAGAGTTCCGCGGCAAAGAGGGCGGCCTCATCTCCGCCGGTTCCCGCCCGTATCTCCAGAATGATATTTTTTTCATCATTTGGATCCTTGGGAACAAGAAGATGCTTGAGTTTTTCTTCCAGCCGGTCGCGATCGGCACTGAGGGCGTCGATCTCCTCCTTGGCCAGTTTTTTCATTTCCGGATCAGGATCATCCAGGAGTGTTCGGCTCTCTTCAATTTCCTCCTCAATCGCACTATATTCTCGAAAGGTGCTTATAATAGGAGACAGCCCGCCGTGCTCCTTGGCCAACTTCCTGTAAAGGTTCTGGTCTTTGATTACCTCAGGTCGCGCCAAATCCTCTTCCAATTTGCCGTACCGATCTTCAATTTCTTTGATTTTTGCAAACATGGGGGTGCATCCTCACGCTCATCATCGGGGCTTTGCACTCATCTGATCCCTCGGAATAGAGACCTTTCCGTCCCGAGTCGTTCGCTGCAAAAGTAAGGAGAGTAGTGCAGGTCCTTCGGCAACCCCCACAGAGAACCGCATATGCAAGCCATGCACGGTGCCAGGGAGAATCCTCAACCGTGGCACTCTCCCATGTGGCCGCTCTTGCCGGAAAGATTTACCGGGGTAGGTTCAAAATAGCTTGATTTGTGACAGAGACCCTCAAAAAGCGGTTGTCACGACTTTTCTTTGCTATCTTCCGCAGCCTTATTTTGGGCGACCCGGGCATATTTGTTCCTGAATCTCTCAACTCTGCCCGCCGAATCCACCAATTTCTGTTTGCCGGTAAAAAAGGGATGACAGTTGGAGCAAATCTCTACCCTGATTTCCTTAGCTGTGGAACCGGTTTCAAACTCATGACCGCAGGCACAATGCACAACGGTCTTCTGGTATTCCGGATGAATTCCATCTTTCATGACTTTCCCCTTCCTATTCACTCATGGACGCCAGAAAGTCCTTATTATCCTGGGTCCCTTTGATCTTTTCCAACAAAAATTCCATGCTGTCCACCGGTGTGAGCGGCGCCAAAAGTTTACGAAGTACCCATATACGATTCAGGTCGGCATCCTCGATGAGGAGCTCTTCCTTTCTGGTTCCGGAACGGTTGATATCTATTGCCGGAAAAATACGCCTGTCCGCCAGCTTCCTGTCGAGGTGAATCTCCATATTTCCGGTGCCCTTAAATTCTTCAAAGATGACTTCATCCATTCGACTGCCAGTGTCAATAAGGGCTGTGGCGATGATGGTGAGGCTTCCCCCTTCTTCAATATTCCTCGCTGCCCCGAAAAATCGTTTGGGTTTATGAAGGGCATTGGAATCGAGACCACCGGAAAGGATCTTCCCACTGGGAGGAACAGTGGCGTTATAGGCACGGGCCAGGCGTGTAATACTGTCCAGAAGGATGAGGACATCCCGTTTGTGCTCCACCAATCTCTTGGACTTTTCAATGACCATTTCCGCCACCTGCACATGCCTCTGCTGTGGCTCATCAAATGTTGAACTGATGACCTCCGCATCCACGTTCCGTTGCATATCCGTGACCTCCTCCGGCCGTTCATCAATGAGAAGGACGATTTTGTGGATACTCTTGTCGTTTGCAGAAACACTGTTGGCGATATTTTGAAGAAGCATGGTCTTTCCGGTCCGGGGGGGGGCCACGATGAGTCCCCGCTGCCCCTTTCCAATAGGGGTCAGCATGTCCATGATCCTTGATGAGTAATTGTCAGCCTCTTTTTCGAGATCAATCCGGTCTTCCGGGTACAGGGGAATGAGATTATCAAACAATATCTTGTCCCGGGAGATTTCGGGGTCTTCGTGGTTTACCAGTTCCACCTTCAAGAGCGCAAAATAACGTTCCGTATCCTTGGGGGGTCTGATCTGGCCTGAAACCGTATCTCCGGTCCTGAGATTGAAGCGGCGGATCTGGGATGGGGACACATAGATGTCATCCGGGCCTGGCAGATAATTGGAGTCCGTAGCCCTGAGAAAGCCGAATCCATCCGGCAAAATTTCCAGAACCCCTTCACCGTAGATAAGCCCATTCTGCTCAGAGTGGACCTGAAGGAGGGCGAAGATAAGATTTTGCTTGGGCATCCCGGTGGCCCCTTCGATCTTCATCTGCCAATAGGGCCTGGTCTCATCTATAATGTTCCAGGTTGGCCCGGCCTGGATACATTCCGGAATTCTGCAGCCGACCAGATTGCAGAACCGCCCTACTATGCCGTCAGGGGTTTCTTGGAGTAACCTCAAAGACCTTTTATTTGAGCTAGTGAAGATAGCGCAGCAGATTACCCGTGAAGTTTGTAATGATATGTGGCTGGTCCGAATCCTCTTTTAGGCAGGAATGGTTTTCATGGAGAACCATATAAATTAATCTTTCCCCGTGTCAAGTCTTTTATCTTGTACGGTTTTTTTCTCCAGTCAGGTGGGGCAGGTACGCTGAATTCGCAATACTCGCCTTTGTCAGGATGTACGAACCCCAGGGTTTGGGCATGAAGCATCTGTCTTTTGACCAAGGGCAGAATCCCGGAGTCCATGGGAAAATGCTTTTTCCATAATCGTTTTTTGTACCCGTAGAGCGGATCCCCCACAATGGGATGTCTCAAATGCGCCAGATGCACTCTGATTTGATGGGTCCTTCCTGTTTTTGGGGAAACCTCAAGCAGGGAAAACCGATTTCCCAGTTCCATGAGTTTTATCCACCCTGTATAGGCCTTCCTTCCTCCGGTGCGCAGGACCGCCATTTCCTTTCTCTTCCTGGGATGTCGTCCAATGGGAAGCGCAATCTCTCCCTGCTCTGCTTTCATGGTCCCGTGAACGAGTGCGAGATATCTTTTTGTGATGGTTCCCGCCTTAAACTGCCGGGCCAGAGAATTGTGTGCATGATCATTCTTTGCCGCGACCAGAACCCCGGACGTATCCTTGTCAAGCCGGTGGACAATACCGGGTCTCAAAACCCCTCCCACCCCCGACAAATCACGGCAATGGTGCAAAAGGCCGTGAACCAGCGTCCCCGTTGAATGTCCGGGGGCCGGATGGACGACGAGACCCGGCGGCTTGTTCAGGACGATGAGTGACGGATCTTCATAGACAAGGGTAAAATCGACGGGTTCGGGTTCCAATGCGTAGGGCTGGACAGGGGGGATGCTGAGGGTGACCAGATCGCCTTTCTTCAGCCGGTAACTCGTTTTAGGAGAATGCCCGTTGACCTGTACAAAACCCCGTTTCACCAGTTCCTGAACCCTGGATCGGGTCAGATCCTCGATTTGGGCAGCAATAAAACTGTCGATGCGTTGCGCTCTATCCTCACCGGTTACGGCCAGGGATAGGGTTTTCTCTATTTCATGATCCACTTTGTGACAGCCCGGGACCGGCTTTATGCAAACATTCTGTCAAGGTCCTTCTCTATCTGTTTCTCCTCAACTTTTTTCGCAAGAGATATTTCTTTCACCAGTAGGTTCCTGGCAGTATCCAGCATCTTCCTCTCACCAAAGGAAAGATCCTTTTCCAGTTTGAGGATGAGTAGATCCCGATAGACTTCAGCCACCTCGAAGACGGACCCCGTCTTGATCTTATCCATATATTCCCTGTACCTTCTATTCCAGGTCTGATTGTCAATGACAACATCCCTCTTTTTGAGAATGGAATAGAGTTTAGGGACCTCATTCCGGTCAATAATCTCCCTTAATCCCACGTTGATCACATTCCCCGTAGGGATCATAATGATCATGTCATTATCGAGAATCCGCATGACATAGAAGTCCTGGCGGCAGCCGGAGATCTCCTTGCTTTCCACCCTCTCAATGACTCCCACGCCGTGCGCCGGATAAACTGCCAAATCACCTATTTTGAACATCTGAAACTCCCGTAATCCAATGTGCAGAATGACGGCATCTCCCCACCCCCGGCCTCCTGTTGAAAGACCGGGGGTGAAAAGAGAGCTGCATTCTGATGTTGTC
The DNA here is from genome assembly GCA_019307805.1 of Deltaproteobacteria bacterium. Taxonomy (GTDB): domain Bacteria; phylum Desulfobacterota; class DSM-4660; order Desulfatiglandales; family HGW-15; genus JAFDIX01. The sequence continues at coordinate 6,742 of JAFDIX010000079.1, forward strand.
CTATATCAGCAACAGGACCCCGGCTGTGGGCAATGCAGGAGCAATGACCAGGGAGACCACTGCCATCAATTTGATAAGAATATTCATGGCAGGGCCCGAAGTATCCTTAAAGGGGTCACCCACCGTGTCCCCGACAACGGCTGCCTTGTGATTATCAGAGCCCTTGCCTCCCAGGTTTCCTTCCTCGATCCATTTCTTGGCATTGTCCCATGCCCCGCCGCCGTTGGCCATGAACAGGGCAAGAAATGCGCCCATGACCGTCGCCCCGAGAAGCATGCCGCCCAGGGTCTGTGTCCCTAAAAGAAAACCGACCGCCACGGGCGTCAGCACGGCCACCAGGCCGGGAGCCACCATCTTTCGAAGGGCGGAGTTCGTGGCAATGGTGACGCAGGTCGCTGGATCCGGTTTAACGCCTTCCTTTCCTTCCAGCAGTCCCGGGATTTCCCTGAATTGCCGACGGATTTCCTCGACGATGCTAAAGGCGGCTTCACCCACGGCCGTCATGGTCATGGCCCCGCATACCATGGGAACCATGGCGCCGATAAACAGCCCGATGACCACCATGGGATCCTTGAGGTCTATCACGAGCAGACCGGCCGCCTGGGTATATGCCACAAAGAGGGCCAGGGCCGTCAAAGCCGCCGAGCCGATGGCAAATCCCTTCCCAATGGCTGCGGTGGTATTGCCCAGGGAATCCAGGCTGTCTGTGATCTTCCGTGTTTCAGGACCCAATCCCGCCATCTCCGAAATACCTCCGGCATTGTCTGCGATGGGGCCATAGGCATCCACCGTCATGGTGGCGCCCACCGTGGCCAGCATGCCCACGGCGGACAGGCCGATGCCGTAGATTCCCGCTGTCTGGTAACCAACAAAGGTGGCCACGCAAATACCCAGGATGGGGAGATAGGTGGACTGCATGCCCACGGCCAGACCGGCAATAATAACGGTCGCAGGACCGGTCTTGGTTTGCTCGGCGATGCGGCGCACCGGCGGACCGGAGGTGTAATATTCTGCAAGAAGACCGATGGCGATGCCGCAGAGGAGCCCGGACACGACGGCCCAGAATGCCCCTGCGGGCATGCCCAGGAATTTGACAATGATGATGGTGAACACGACAAAAATTGCGGCCGCCACAAAGGTGGTGTACCGCAGTGCCCCGGCCGGGTTGCCTTTCTGAAAGAGCTTGATGGAAAAGACACCAAAAAAGGAACTCAGGAGTCCCGCCATCACAATGAGCACCGGTGTGGCCATATATTTCAACTTGATGGCGGTGGCATCCAGCCCTTGCAGAACCGGATATTCTTTAATAAATGCGGCCAGCGCGTCAGGTGCGTTGATTGCCAGGGTGGCTGCGATGGCAATGGTGGCGATCACGGAACCCACGTAGGATTCAAAGATGTCCGCCCCCATTCCGGCGATATCCCCCACATTGTCCCCCACGTTATCTGCAATCGTACCGGGGTTTCTGGGGTCATCCTCGGGGATGCCGGCCTCCACCTTTCCAACCAGATCGGCACCCACATCCGCGGCCTTGGTAAAGACACCGCCGCCGACACGGGCAAAAAGGGCGATGGAACTGGCACCCATGGCAAAGCCGTTGATGTACTGCGCGGTCGCCGGATCGCCTCCGAAGATCCAAAACCAGATACCGAGGCCAAGGAGACCAAGACTGGCAACGGCCAATCCCATGACCGAACCGGAGAAATAGGAAATATTCAATGCCTTGGCCTGACCTTCTTTATTGGCCGCCTCGGCGGTACGGGAGTTGCCCCGGGTTGCCGCTGTCATTCCCGAGAACCCCGCGATCATGGAACAAAGCGCACCGGTGAGAAAGGCAATGGCCGTGTTCCACGAGATAACTGCCCCCAGCAGTAGAAAAACAACCACAATAAAGGCCGCAAGCACAGTATACTCTCTTTTCAAAAAAGCCATGGCCCCGGTGTGAATCATGTCCTCAAGATCCTGCATGATCGGAGAGCCATTCGGTTGCTTCTTGACATAGATATAAATCAAGTAAGCGATAAAAAGACCAAAAATCCCTAAAAAGGGCGCCACAACGGTTAATCCCTGCATCAGATTTCTACCTCCTTCATTTGATTTGCATAATATTGACAATTGATCTTGTTCATGGCAGCTTCAACCCCATTGGAAACAAACAACTCACATGCCAGCACCGCCCCTTTGATGACTTCCTGGACAATATCCTTCTCCCCCGTCCGGAACGTGCCCAAGACATAATCCTCCACGTTCTCTCCGGTGGGCGGACGTCCTACCCCGACCTTGACACGACAAAAGGCCCGTGTACCCAGGCCCTGAATCAATGAACGGACCCCTTTGTGTCCCCCCGGGCCACCATCCCGCACCATTTTGACCCTGCCCAGGGTGAGGTCTATGTCGTCATGGACCACCAGGATATCTTCCGGGCCAAGCCCGTAGAAATCAACACACGCCTTGACGGCCTTGCCGCTCCGATTCATATAGGTCTTCGGGCGGAGTAAAATGATATCCTTGAGGATTTGGCCCAGTGGCCGATCACCATATACCCCACATTGTGGCGAGTATTTGTATATTCTGCTCCGGGATTACCGAGGCCGGCAATCAAGTTCACTTTTGAAGAGCTTGTCTTCACCCCCTTTCCTTTTGGCCTATTCCTCCGGGGCAGATTCTTTCTCCTCTTCGGCTGCTTCTTCCCCTTCAGCCTCTTCCCCTTCAATCTCCTCCTCTTCTTCCTCAGGCTCTTCTTCCACCACCACGGTAGGTGCCACTACCACAGCAACGGTGAGGCCCTCATCCTGAAGGGCCGTAATGCCCTCTGGAAGAGACATATCCCCGATATGAATGGAATCGCCGATATTGAGGAGCGAGACATCCACCTCAATATCCTCCAAAAGCTTATCCGGCAGTCCGGAAATGGTCATTTCCCTCACCACATGCTGCAGAATTCCGCCCTCTTCCACCCCGGCCGGAATATTGACGAGCCGAATGGGGATATCAATGGTAATCTCCTTATCCATGGAGATTTCATAGAAATCCGCGTGCAGATAGATGTCCTTTAAAGGATCCATTTGGAGCTCTTTGAGCATCACTTTTTTAGTATCGCTCTTTCCATCGGATTCTATTTCCAAATCCAGGATAACGTTCTCGCCCGTAGTTGTCTTCAGGAGTTTCTGAAGTGCAGGGTAATCCAGGACCAACTTGAGGGGCTCCACCCCGGGGCCATAAAATACGGCAGGGATCTGTTCTGAAACCCTGATTTTTCTGGCGACCCCCTTTCCCTTCTTATCCCTCACTCGGGCTGATAATGTGAATTGGGCCATCGGGTATCTTAAACCTCCTAATCTTTCTTTAGGCTAAACAAGCCGGTTGTAAATTAGACAATATACCATATAACGAAATTTTTCACAATCTCATAAAAACAAAGCGCCCACATCCATGTTGGGCGCCTTCCCTGATGAACAACCCCACCGCAGATTAGCGGGGAATTAAACGAACAACGTACTCACAGAATTGGAACTGTAAATCCTTTTTATGGTTTCCCCCAGTAACTGGGCTACGGACAGGAGGATAATTTTTGAGCACTTCCGGGCGGTCTCGCTGAGGGGAATCGTATTGGTGACCACCAGATGATCAATCGGGGCATTCTCGATTCGTTCAATGGCAGGCCCTGAAAGGACCGGATGCGCGCAACACGCAAATACTTGCGATGCCCCCTTCGCCTTCAGGGCGTATGCCGCCTGTGTCAGCGTACCCGCCGTGTCCACCATGTCATCCAGAATGACGGCGATCTTTCCCGACACTTCCCCGATGATGTTCATGGCCTCGGCCACATTGGGGGCATCCCGCCTCTTGTCGATGATGGCCAAAGACACCTCAAGCCTTTTAGCAAAGGCCCTCGCCCGCTCCACCCCTCCTGCGTCAGGCGATACAACGACCAAATTGTCAATCAAATTTTCCCGAATGTGTTTCAAAAGGAGCGGGGCCGTAAAGAGATTGTCCACCGGTATATTAAAATATCCCTGTATCTGTCCTGCATGCAAATCCATGGATACCACACGGTTCGCCCCTGCCGTGGTGATGAGGTCTGCCACCAGCTTTGCGCTGATGGGTACTCTGGGCTTGACCTTGCGGTCCTGCCGACCATACCCGTAATAGGGGATGACCGCAGTAATACGCTTTGCAGAGGCCCTTTTAAGGGCGTCAATAATAATAAGGAGTTGCATCAAATGATCATTTACCGGGGTGGAGGTTGACTGAAGGATAAACACATCCATACCCCGAATATTCTCATGGATTTCGATCTGGGTTTCTCCGTCACTGAAGGTCGTGGCGGTCATTTTACCTTGACTGATACCAAGATAATCGCATACTTCCTGGGTCAGTACGGGATTTGAGCTCCCACCGAACAGCATCATACTCATGGCAATTACCTGCTTTCTCCTTATTAAATAGGCACTGAAAACCAACTGAAAGGTGGCTGGGGTGGGAGGATTCGAACCTCCGAATGCGGGCTCCAAAAGCCCGTGTCTTAGCCACTTGACGACACCCCAGTGTATTATCCGAGGTAAATACCGGAATCCCGCGGCCTTTGCCAATGGGTGGCCAAAAAAACTTCCCCCAGATTCTGGGAGATGATATTCTTTTTTGCGGAAATAGCGCTATTCGAAGAGGGAAATACGCCAAAAACGCTCGGCCCACTTCCTGTCATTAAGGCGCCTTCCGCTCCAGCCTCCAGTAAGCGCCTCTTAATCGTTTCGATGATGGGGTAATTTGCGGAAGTAACCTTTTCTAAATCATTTTCAAGGATTTGGAATAGGGCGGCACGATTATTTACCGAAAAATTTTTTATATATTTATCTTCCCTTGATGTCAACTCCAATTTCAAATGACCAAAGGCCCATGCGGTTGAAATCTGAAGGGCCGGTTTCACCACAATGTACCAGGATTCAGGCCAGTTCTCAAGGGGTTCCAGGATCTCCCCGATCCCAAGAGCCAGTGACGGGGTGCACCGAAGAAAGAAGGGGACATCCGCTCCCAGCCCCTTTGCAAGGTCATCCAATTCCTTTGGCGACAGGGGCTGTTCCCACAACCCATTGAGAGCAAGAAGGGTGGCCGCCGCATCGCTGCTCCCTCCGCCCATGCCTGCAGCCACAGGGATATTTTTCCTTACTTTTATGGATATTCCTTTGGGGGGGGCGGCATGGGATATAAAAGCCCTGGCGGCCCGGTAAACCAGATTGCTTTCATCCCATGGGACTTCATATCCATCTCCAAAAAGCGCAATCTGCCCCGCCTCGGCGGTTTTCAGTTCCAGGTGATCGCAGAGATCAATGGGCACCATGACGGAAACAATGTCATGATATCCGTCAGGCCGCTTTCCTGTCACCTTCAAACGAAGATTCAACTTTGCCGGAGTGTCGATCCTATATGTTGTCACCGTTCGGCCCCATGCACATGGAAGGACAAGGTTGATCAGAATAAATAGTTGGGCTTTGTAAGAGATCCCGCTGCCGGTTTCCTAGGTTGGGGCCAGCCGAATAATTCTCAAATCATTTATTTCGGCTGGGACACGGCACTATTCCGCCGCCTTGATGTAACGCCATCTCAAATCGGTCAAGACACTTTCCAGGAGCTTTTGCTCCTCCTCGGAGAGATTCCCTTCGGTTTTTTCTTTGAGCAAAGCGATGGTATCAATGGAGTGCTTTGCCAGGGCAAGATCCTTTTTCTTTTCTCCGGTATAGGGATCGGCGATCTCCCCGATATGTAACAGGGCCGATGAACTGAGGCTGAGTATCAGGGAACTGAAATTGACTTCCGGAAGGGGCGTTCTCTGCCCCTCTTCCATTGTCCCGGATGCCACTTCTTTCCCATCCTCTTTTTCCTGTTTTACCGCCTGCCCTTCCTGATCTTCGTCCTTCAGTTCTCCCTTGTCATCAAAGGCCCTTTTATCCTTCAGAATAAATCCCTTTTCTTCTTCTGCCATGATCTTGTTCCTCCTCCGGAACGGGCTTGGACTCAAGCCGATCCTGCCTACAGCTCAATTCTTCTGGCCGAGTAGACATGCCCCAAACTGCGAAGTTCCTCCAGTACAGCATCCTTTACGGTCATATCGGTGGTCAAAAGAATTACGTTTTGTTTCTTCACCTTTTCCTGACCTACCTGCATACGGCTAATATTTACATTCCGTTCCCCCAGTGCGGCACCGATTCGGCCTATCACCCCTGGGATATCTTCGTTATGAATCAGCAGATTGTGCCCTTCGGGGATGGCCTCCAGATAAAAATCATTGATGCGCAGGATCCTTGGGAGGGTCTTTCCAAAAATAGTGCCCGAGACGATGTTTTCCCCTTCCAGAGACTTTACCTTGAGCATAATGAGGCTGGCAAAATCCTCTGAAGTCTGGGTTTTCGATTCCACCACCTTGATGCCCCTTTCAGAGGCGATAAACGGGGCGTTCACGAAATTGACATCATCCTTGAGTATGGGGGTAAGAAGCCCCTTGAGCATGGCGGTGGTCAAAGCGGCGGTATCATATTCCGTGATTTTTCCCGCATAGTTGATTTGAACCTCTTCAATGCCGCTCTCCGTGAGTTGTGTCTGTATAGACCCCATCTTTTCAGCAAGGATGGCATAGGGCCGAAGAATGGTCACCAGCTCGGAGCTGAGACTGGGTACGTTTATGGCATTTTTGACCGTCCCCCGCAGCAAATAGGCCACGATCTGCTCAGCCACATCCTTGGCCACATTGTCCTGGGCCTCCCGGGTAGATGCCCCCAGATGGGGCGTACATATGAAATTTGGCAGGCCCATGAGCGCAATTTTTCCCGGGGGTTCCGTACTGAAGACATCAAGGGCGGCACCTGCCAGATGACCTGATTTGAGTCCCTCGTAGAGATCATCTTCATTCACGATCCCCCCCCGGGCGCAGTTGACCAGCATGGCACCCTTTTTCATCTTGGCAATAGTTTCCCGGTTAATCATGTTGGCTGTCTCATCGGTTTTCGGCGTATGGATGGTAATGTAATCGGATCTCGCGAGCAGCTCATCAAAGGAAACCGGTTCGAGGTCCATTTTTTCGATGGTCTGTGGTTTGAGATAGGGGTCAAAGACGACCACCTTCATTTTCACGCCCTGTGCCCGCTCTGCAACAATGCGGCCGATATGCCCCGCGCCTATCAGTCCCAGGGTCTTGTTGAAAAGTTCACGGCCCTGTAATTGCTTCTTTTCCCATTTTCCTTCCTTCAGGGAGGATGTTGCCTGGGGGATATTCCTGGAAAGGGCCATGATCATAGCGATGGTATGTTCGGCGGTTGTAATGGTATTGCCCTCGGGGGTATTCATGACCACAATACCCCTCTTGCTGGCTCCTGGAATATCCACATTATCCAGCCCGATGCCCGCCCGCCCGATGACCTTCAACTTGGAGGCAACCTCCAGGACATCGGCCGTGACTTTGGTGGCACTGCGTATGACCAGGCCGTGGTATTCCCCGATAATCCCTTTAAGCTCTTCCGGGGTAAGACCGATGTTCACATCCACGTCAATTTCCGGCTCTTCCTCAAAGATTTTTACACCCACCTCTGACAGGGGATCACTCACGAGAACTTTCATATGCGACCTCTTCTTTCATCTGGGTTTGGCCCTGTGATATCAGGGAAACGTTGTTATCCGGGGCTGAAAAAGAGCCCCGACCATGGGCATAACTGAAAAATCATATGGCGCCCTGCCTCGGCGATGATTGTGACACTCGCTAAAGGCATCGGATGGGCGAAAATCGTACCACAAGGAGGTGATTTGTCAAGAAGCATGTGAGGGTAGGAGGTACCGGTATACTGTCCCGTGGGCTTCTGCAAAGGCGGATAAAGCCATTGACAAGGTTTTCGGTTTCAGTTAACAAGTCCATTGGCTTATAGGTATCTATATCGCCCGAGCTTTTATATCTTATGATGAATTACCCCGCCGCAGAGCCGCGGGGAATGAAACCTTTATCCGCCCTCCAGAGGCGGGTAAACCCTGGTCGCCTCAGGCGCCGCCAAAGGCGGGTAAACCTCATGAGGATTAAATTCTGGTAACATGCTATGATTCCTGGCAGTTACCCTGTGATACTGGATCTAAAAGGAGTTTTTTCATGTCAAATGTCGTTGTCATCGGAACCCAGTGGGGAGATGAAGGAAAAGGGAAGGTGGTAGACCTCCTGACATCCAGCGCTGACCTGGTTGTCAGGTTTCAGGGAGGAAACAACGCCGGACACACCCTGGTTGTGAACGGTGAGCAAACCATTTGCCACCTCATCCCCTCCGGCATTCTCCACGCTGAAAAAAAGTGCCTGATAGGAAACGGGGTGGTGGTGGACCCCCAGGTCCTCATTGAGGAGATAGATGGTTTGAGAGAAAAAGGGATCTCCGTGAACCACGAGAATCTTTCCCTGAGCGAGAAGGCCCATCTTATCATGCCTTACCATAGGGCCATTGATGATGCGAGAGAGGCCGCAAAAGGAAAGGATAAAATCGGAACGACCGGTCGCGGCATCGGACCCTGCTATGAGGACAAGGCAGGAAGATCCGGCATCCGGGCCATCGATCTCCTGGAGCCGGACACCCTCGAAAAAAAGATTCGCTCCAATCTGGAAGAGAAGAATTTTTATCTTACCCGGTTTTTCAAGGCTGATGCCCTGGAGTTCCAACCCATTTATGATGCCTATCAATCCATGGCCGAAATTCTGAAGCCCTATCTCACCGATGTCTCACTGGAGATCGATGTTGCCATCGACGCCGGTAAGCAAATACTCTTTGAAGGGGCACAGGGAACGCACCTCGATATCGACCACGGGACCTATCCCTTTGTGACCTCCTCCAATCCCATTGCAGGGGCTGCCTGCCCGGGGGCAGGAGTAGGCCCTGATAAACTCCACCATGTCGTGGGCATTGTTAAAGCATATACCACCCGCGTCGGGGCGGGGCCCTTCACAACGGAACTCCTGGACGATACCGGGGACTATATTCAAAAAAAGGGTGCTGAATTCGGAGCCACGACAGGCAGACGTAGACGCTGCGGCTGGCTCGATCTCTTCATGGTCCGGGATTCCATCCGCTTCAACGGCGTGACCAGCCTGAGTATCACAAAACTGGATGTCCTGACAGGTCTTGAAACACTGAAGATCTGTGTGGGCTATGACCTGGACGGCAAAAGGTTGGATTCGAGACCCGTAAGCCTCAAGGATCTCGGCCGGTGTGTTCCCCTCTACGAGGAACTTCCAGGGTGGCGCGAAGATATCTCCACCGCAAAAGAAATAGATCAATTGCCTCAGGAGACGAGAAACTACCTCACAAGGATAGAGGAAATTACAGGCGTCCCCCTCTCCATCATCTCTGTGGGACCAATCCGGGACCAGACAATCATTTTACAGGATCCCTTTACCCCGTCTGTATGACATCTGAATGATCTCAGACTATGATAAAGAATACGATGTGATCGTAGTCGGTGCCGGCCATGCAGGCAGCGAGGCCGCTCTGGCTGCAGCCCGCATGGGGCACCCTACCCTGCTCCTGACCATCAACCTCGACCATATTGCCGCCATGAGCTGCAACCCGGCCATAGGGGGTCTCGCCAAGGGCCATCTCGTCAAAGAGATCGATGCCCTGGGTGGAGAAATGGCAAAGAATGCCGATCAGACCGGGATCCAGTTCAGGCGTTTGAACACACGCAAGGGACTTGCCGTCCAGGGCTCCCGGTCCCAGAATGACCGGGACCTCTATCGCAAACGCATGAAGTCTGTGATCGAGGCCCAGCCCAATCTTGATATTCGGCAGGCCATGGTGGAACGAATCCTGATCGAAAACGGAAGGGCCACAGGCGTCGAAACCCAGATTCACGAGAGGTTCCATTCCAAAACCGTCATCCTGACAAATGGAACCTTTCTGCGGGGCCTTATACACATCGGGCTCGACCATTTCCCTGCAGGCCGTTTGGGGGATCCGCCTTCCACCTCGCTGTCCGTGCAACTGGAGAGTCTCGGGTTTGAAATGGGAAGGTTGAAAACGGGGACCACCCCCCGTTTGAACGGACGGACCATAGACTACAGGAATCTTGAAATCCAGGCAGGGGATGAAAACCCGAGGCCTTTCTCTTTTTCCACCACGGAACTGCCCCTCCCACAGGTACCCTGTCATATTACCTATACCAATAAAAAAACCCACTCCTTCATCAGGGAAGGCCTGGATCGTTCCCCTCTGTACAGCGGGATCATTAAGGGGACAGGCGCCAGATACTGCCCTTCCATCGAGGACAAGGTCGTCCGTTTTGCCGAAAGAGAAAGGCACCAGATCTTCCTGGAGCCCGAGGGGCTCGATACCCTGGAAGTGTACCCCAACGGTCTGGCCACCAGCCTTCCCATAGACGTCCAGTTGAAGTTGCTCCGGTCCATACCCGGCCTTGAGAAAGCGGAAATTGTCAGGCCGGGATATGCCATAGAATATGATTTCGTAAATCCGGAACAACTAAAGCCCACACTGGAAACCAAACGGGTGGAAAAGCTCTACCATGCCGGTCAGATCAACGGCACTTCCGGCTATGAAGAAGCGGCAGCACAGGGGTTTATGGCGGGCATCAACGCCGTTCTCAAGATACGCGGAGAGGGGCCCCTGATCCTTCCCCGTTCCGAGGCATACATCGGCGTCCTCATCGATGATCTTGTCACAAAGGGGACAGAAGAACCTTACAGAATGTTCACCTCCAGGGCAGAATACCGTCTCCTGCTTCGAGAGGACAATGCCGACTTCAGGCTCAGGGAAAGGGGGTATCAGCTCGGTCTTGTATCCCAAGAAATCTATCGACAGTTCTGCCAAAAAAGGGACCGGGTGGAGAAGCTCATGGAGCACCTTCGGGGATTCAAGATAAGACCGGAACCCGGGGTGATTGAAAAACTGAAGGCCATGGGGTCTTCACCCATCAAGAACGTCACCTCCCTTGCCAAACTCCTCAAAAGAAGTGAGATTCTTCTTGAACAACTGGTCCTTTTTGATCCCTCACTGACTGGAATTGCCCCAGCGGTTGCAGAAGAGGTGGGAACCAGGATAAAGTATGATGGATATATTCAGCGTCAGGAACGGCAGGTGGAGAAATTGAAGGGCATGGAGGACTTCAAGTTTCCCGAGGCGTTGGACTACTCAAGCGTCTACGGGCTAACAAAAGAAGTAAAGGAAAAGCTGGAGAGGGTAAAACCCGTTTCAATGGGCCAGGCCTCCCGAATCTCCGGCATTACACCGGCCGCCCTCATGACCATCCAGATCCACCTGAAAAAAATGGAAAGACGATAACAGGTGGTTGTCGAGCCTTACCGGGCTGACGCCCTACTCTTCCTCCGGCTTCTCTGCAGGCTTTATCTCTACCCCCTGAATTTCATCTTTGAGTTTATTGAGGGTTTCATAAACGGCCTGCAGGACATTGGCGACGGCCTGGGAAGACCCTCCCCTTGCGAATTCCTTGGCGATCACGATGGCATGCTTCAATGATTCCTCTTTTTGACTCTTCGTAGGCATGGCAAATCTCCTTTTATCATGTAGGG
>JAFDIX010000545.1 GCA_019307805.1 Deltaproteobacteria bacterium
TCAACACCACTGTTCCAACATGCTCATGGACATCGAGGGAAGCCGATATATTACCTACAAAGTAGCTTGGATGTTAGAACAGGGTATCTCTTGTGCAAAGCAGGTTTCTGCAGCCAAGGCCTGGACCTCGGAGGCCTACAAAAGGGTTGTGGGACTGGGTCATCAGATTATGGGAGCCACCGGTTACATAATTGAACACGATATGCCGCTTTACTCCAGGAGGGCCAAGATCGCTGAACTCGCCCTGGGAGATGCCGGTTTTCATCGTGAACAGGTGGCCAGGGAATTGGGGCTTTAGTGGCCGGTACGGATCTTGATGTTTAGGACAGGAGAGAGGACCATGGATTTAAGCAAATTAGATAAATATGATGAGAAAGCCCAGTTCGTGGCGGATTTGAAAAAAAGGACCTTTGATACCGAGATGAAATGTCACGGATGCGCCCAGGTGATTGTTCAGACCTTCTTAGACGTCTTTGAGGAGGATAACACCCCCGTGTCTATGGCCTCCAGCCCCTTCGCTGCAGGATTGGCTCTGACAGGGAATAATTGCGGCGCTGTAATAGGAGGACTTATGGTTTTGGGTCTGGTATTTGGCCGGAAAGATGTTAATGAAGGCATGGCGGGGATCCTTGCAGGGATACGTCCCATGAGAAAGTTAGTAAAGTATTTTCAAGAGACCTACCAGAGCCCCAATTGCCGGGATATCACCGGGACAGACCTGGCAGATCCGGAAAAGGCAACTGCATACTTTGAATCGGGCGGCCTTGAAAAGTGCGCCAATATGATGGCGGACGCCGCCGGATTTGTGGGTGAAATCATTTATGAGGAAAGGGAAAAGAGGTCTCAGGAATCGGAATAGTGCAGACTTCTAATCCCCGAGTGAAAAGGAGGGGCATCATGGATATTTTGAACACAAAGAACGCAACGATTCTCGGACGGAATATGAACGTGAGGAAGCTCCTTGAGCGCAAGGTCCGTCAACACGGCGACAAGCCATTTATTATTTTTGTGGACAAGGACCTGAATGAAGAAATCCTCACATACAGGCAGTTTGATGAGACCGTGAACAGGCTTGCCAACTGGCTCCTTGAAAAGGGGATCCGCAAGGGAGACTGCGTGCTGGTCCATCTCCCGAACTCCACCGGATTTGCTGTGGCAGTTCACGCCTGTACAAAGATCGGGGCGGTCATGATCCCATCGATCATCTTCGATGTTGCCGATGATCTTGAATATAAACTCAATTTTTCAGAAGCGAAGATGGTTATCACAGACGGTTATTATTGTCCGATTTTTGAAAGCATCCGCGCCAAATGTCCCTCTGTCAAAGATATTGTCATTTATCGATCGGAAGCGGAGATACCAGGGACCCACTCGTGGGACCAAATCCTCGCAGACTCCTCCCCCGAATTGGATCCTGTTGAAATCGATCCCCTTGACACGGCTCAGATGCTTTTTACTTCCGGGACCACAGCCCGGCCCAAGGGAGTTATTTTGACCCATGCCAATTTTCTCTATATCGGTGAAGTCTGCGCCAAGAGTTTTGCGGTGACGCCGGATGATCGTTACATGTTGGTTTTGCCACTGTTCCATGTCAATGCCCAGTGTATTTCCTACTGGCCATGTTTGACAGCCGGAGCAAGTATAGTCATTTGTGAAACATTCAGCGCAAGTAAGTTTTCGTCTCTGATCCGAGAATATGATTGTACCATATGCTCCATTGTTTCTGCAACGCTCCGTATGATCTTAGCTCAACCAGAGAATCCGCTTGACAGCGAGAGCATCATGTGGCGATGTCCCTACGCCATTGCCATTACAGACGAGGAGTGGGACACATTTGAAAGAAGATTCAATACCATCCTGATCGACCTGTACGGCCTGACAGAAACCCTGGCTCCTTGCACCATCATGCCCATATGGGCGGAGCATCGAAGGGGTTCGGTAGGGTGGCCCAATCCAGGAATGGAAGTAAAGATCGTGGATGATAACCGGAATGAAGTATTGATCGGAGAAACCGGAGAGATTGCCATTAAAGGAGAACCGGGAATTTCTCTGTTTATGGAGTATTATAAGAATCCGGAGGCCACCTCACAGGACCTTGTCGATGGCTGGTTCTTTTCCGGGGATTACGGAAAGGTAGATGAAGATGGATATGTCTATTTTATGGATCGAAAAAAGGATGTAATCCAAAGGGCCGCAGAAAACATCTCCGCCCCTGAAGTCGAACGTGTTTTAAACGACCACCCGGCGGTTGAGGAATCGTGCGTTATTGCGGTCCCGGACCCTGTCCGCGACGAAGCGGTTATGGCCGTCATTAAGTTCCACGAAGGCACAAGTGCAACAGAAGAAGAGCTTACACAGTTCTGCAGGGAAAAAATGGCCAAGTTTAAGGTCCCCCAGTTCTATATTTTTCAGGAAGAGGAATTCCCCAAAACATCGATTGGAAAGCTCCGAAAGAATATTATTAGGGCTGAAGTATTGGAGGGCTGGGACCCATCTCAGCACAAAAAATAAATGTCTTTTGTGTCACGCATATCAATAGGAGAGGGCTTCTTATGCTAAAGATAGTTGATTCCGAAAAATTACGACGCTCCATTCGTGAAGATGACTGGGGAGACCTCGGGAGACCCACCCAGGAAATGATCGCAACGGCCATCGACGCGGGCCGCTACGATGAAGCCAAGGCCCTTGCCGGATATTTCATTCCTGAGGGGAAGGCGCTCCACGACCTGTTCTGTGACTGGATCTGGGATATCTTTACAAAAACCTCTCAACAGCATGGGGAGGAGGCCGTCTACGAGCTGTGCCGCTCAACCCAAGAGACTTGGATGATGCGGCGGACATGGAAGGGTCTGTCTAAGATGACCGTTGAAGAACGGGTGTACGTGAATGCAGAGGTCATGAGATCCCATCGTTGTGGGCCCGATCAGGACGGGAGCATTGAAGTCATCGAGGAAGACGATCGACTCAGCATCAAAATGGATCCCTGCGGGAGCGGGGGAAGAATGCGGAGGGGAGACCCGGTAGACGGAACTCCGTCCAGGCTCGGGCCCCCATATAACTTCGGGGCTACCAGAAAGGCCTATCCCTGGAGCTGGGGCCGGAAAAACGTCCCTTACTACTGCATCCACTGCGCCATCAATGAAATCCTCCCCATTGAATGGGGAGGGTATCCTCTTTGGGTAACAGGCTATTCAGATGACACCTCAAAACCCTGCTATTGGCACTTCTATAAAAGCCCAGAGCTAATACCTGAAAAATATTT
>JAFDIX010000546.1 GCA_019307805.1 Deltaproteobacteria bacterium
AACTGTAAAAAAGTGCTCATCGAACGAAAGGGATATTTGCTTCCCAAGATGAATATCCGTAAGGGCCGATGCACATTCTGCAATACCGCCATCCCCGGAAGATGGGCATCTTGAAAGACCGTGTCACAATTGGCAGAAGGGTGTCCAACGATGTTTTCGTCATTCCGGGCCTGATCCGTGGTTCGACAGGCCGTTCGACAAGCTCACGATCCTTAGTAATGTCGAAAAACTGAAGGTCCTGAGCTAAGTCGAAGGGGAATGCAGTGCTTTTTCACCATATTGTGTTACTGGATGCCGGTCGAAGATCCCGTCTTCAGCGGGGATCAAGTCCGGCATGACAGTTAGTGGTTAAGCGCTTTTTTCAATTACGACACAGTCTGTCTGGGCCAGGTCAGGGATGGATGGCTCTGCCTTAGACTTTTCTGTTTGGGGTTTTGAAATTTTGTTATTTATTTGTTATTTGTGTTTTGGTATTTGGAATTTCAATAAAGCATGTTCCTCTGAACCAGAAATTTTTAGACGACCGGGTTCTAGCCCCTTTCCATCCTCCACCACCCGATGGTTGAACCATACCTTTTGAACAGGACCTTTTCCCTCTTCTCGATCTCTCTGATCCAATCCCCCAATCCCGAGGCATGATGGATGATGAGTGGTATGCTGTGGTCCGGCAGGATATCGTTGGGCAGGCCGTAGATGTTTATGACCTTCTGAATCCGGGCGGAAGTGTCTTCATTATCCCAGGGGGTAGGGTGGATAAGCCCGTGGACAGCCCCTCGGGTCCTGGCGTATTCGAACTCCTGTGGGAACGCTTCCTTGATCCGTCGCATCAGCCGGATGGCCTCAAGGTTGGTTGCCGTATCCAGTCCCTTGTGGAGATTGTGCAGGATCCTGTCATCAAAGGACTCGAACCCGACAGAGGCCAGGAGAATGCGCACGTCCATATCCCTTGCCAGGATGAGACTTTCTCTCAGATGCTTTTCGCCCTTCAGGAACCAGTCTGCGCGGAGGATGAGGTTAATCTGGGAAAGGGGTATTCGCTTTTCACGGGTTTCTTTCAGCAGGCGGGGGAGGCCGGGCAGGGGATTTTCATTGATCAGTTCAAAGGGGATCTTTCTGTCATCCTTTCCTTCCGGCAGGCAAAGCACCTGTGCCAGGACCGTTGCCATATCCAGGGCCCCGAAAAAACCCTTGTCCATGGCCACATCACAGAAGCTGCAGCCCCGGAGACGGACCTTTACCTTGTCCGGGTGCTCTCCTGCAAGGGGCGCGGGATAGTCGATCTCTATCATTTTATCTTTGGCAGCATGGGGGCAGCCTATCTGCTGCAGGATCTGGCCTGTGGTTATCTGCAGGGGGACAAGGGTATCCTGATGCAGCCTGTACAGATTGTCCCACCTCACGGCATTCAAATATCGCTCCTCCCACTCCTTTTGGGGATTGTGGATGATTTCATTCCCTTCCCCAGGATAGAGCAGCCCCGGTGCATCCGTCCACTGGCCGGTCTCCATGCCCTGCAGAAGTGGAACGGCCTGTTCTGCCGGACCCTGCAGGGCGCAGGTGAAGTGTTCCACGAGGCCGGGGAACCGGTGGGGATGATCCTTCCATCCTTCTTCTCCAAGATAGTCCGGCCGGGTCTGGGGGCCGGCAAGGAGGGTAAAGGCCCCTTCATCCTTGAGTTCTCCGGCAAGCTCAAAGAGGTCTTCGCGTCCGCTCAAGGTGGAGAACCCGATAACCGGTTGTTCCCTGCCGAAATAGCCGGACAATGCCTTCCTGAAATTCCCCTTGTCGTCCTCTCTGGTCACCGCCACGACAATGGCGTCGTATGAGGTATTTTCCTGAATCACTGTGGCAGCCATTTGGGGGCCGAGCATGCCGTAGCTCTCGCCCGAAAAGTAGCTGCAGAGGATGGCCATCTTCTTTCTGGATCGGGTCGTGGGATTTTTCTCGGTCATTGGTATCTACTCAGGGTTGTGAGGTTCACGGTTCACGGTTCACGGTTGGTCGCCTTGCGCTCCTCATAAGTCAGCGTTCAGCTTTCAGCAGAGAGCAACGAGACTCACTATTTTCAGTGGAGAACTCTTGCAATCTCCCGGCATATCTTTTACCCTTTTCTTTCCATTGCCTTGGTTATGAGATGTATTATCCTATTGGGAAAGAAAAATAAACCGGAAGGTGAAGAGGTCCATTTTCCATGTTGAGCCCGGATGAACGCAAGCGATACGACCGCCAGATCATGCTCACGGAGATCGGTGAAGCAGGACAGGAAAAACTCAAAAGCGCAAGGGTCCTTGTGGCAGGTGCAGGAGGCCTCGGGTCACCCATATGCGTATACCTGGCAGCGGCCGGTGTGGGAATGATCAGGGTCGTTGATCATGATACCGTGGACCTGAGCAATCTCAATCGGCAGGTCCTGCACTGGAACAGGGATGTGGGACGTAGGAAAGTGGACTCAGCCGGGGAGAAACTGGAAAAGCTGAATCCGGATATCACCCTGGATGTGCTGGCGGAGACCATTTCCGAAGAAAACATCTCGCAACTGATGAAAGATGTGGATCTGGTTGTGGATGCCATGGACAATCTTCCTACCAGATACCTGTTAAACAAAACGGCCATTACGCAGGGCATTCCCTTTTTCCATGGCGGTGTGTACGGCTTTGAGGGCAGGGCCATGACCGTCATACCCGGTGAAGGGGCCTGTCTGCGGTGCATGTACCGGGGTGAGATTCCGGAAGAAAAATTTCCGGTCATAGGGGTTGCCCCCGGGGTCATCGGCTGTATTCAGGCCACAGAAGTGATTAAGTATATCCTGGGGATCGGTGACCTCCTGATAAACACCCTGCTTGTGTATGACGGCTTGAGTCTTGAGTTCAGCAAGTTCAAGGTGCAGAGGAACCCGGACTGCGATCACTGCGGACACTTACCGTTTTCATAGGCCTGCGAAAACCCATTTAAGATTGTGAAGGGGGTGGGGGCCAAACAGAATTTTCGGAAACCGATGAAGGGGACCACCCACACTAACTCTCTCCAAAATTCTGACCTTTCTGTTTTCAAGGATCTTTTGGGAAGGTGAAAAAAATATCAGAGTTGTTAAAGTGCAGAAAAGTAGAGGTAAGCTATTCTCGATCAAAATTCTAACATCCTTATCGTAAAGTTGAATTTGGGAGCTTCGAATTTGATTTTGGTTACAAAAAGAAACATTGAAAATGGTCAGATTCAAGTAGTATAGCAGTAGTCGAATTTTGCCCGCCAGGAT
>JAFDIX010000547.1 GCA_019307805.1 Deltaproteobacteria bacterium
GTAGAGAATTTATTCCGGAAGACGTACGTGACTGCGTCGTGAAACATGTGCAGGCCTGGGATGGCAGGGATCCGAGTCTAGGTCGGCATTGGGTTGAGGAGGCTATGAATGGTTTGGACGAGAAATCTAGAGATATTGGGAGACTCGTTTTGCTGGCCGCACTTGCGCCATATCAGGTTGATGAAGGGGTGGTTGATGCATTCACCACCCACATCACAGGGGATGACAGACTTCTGGGTGCACTGGCCTGGGGCAGTTTCACAGCCGCACGGAGAATCGGAACATGGCTATCGTGAGAATCCTGACCGAACACCCAACCACGACAGACTATTCGAGGAATGGAAAGCCCAGCTTGGGCGTGATTACCTCCCGTATCGTAACCACGTATATCGGGTCTTCAATCTTGCATTAACATTGGCCGAAGCAGCAAGAGAGGAGTAGGAGAAGATATCTGTGGCCGTTGCGTTTCATGATGTCATAAATCGATCGAAAGACTTAGCGATGGACGAATTCACCACATTACCTCGATCGGGCTTTAGCGATTGTCTGATCCGGGAAAACGGGCTGGGCCGAGGTCAATTTGAGCGATGGCTGTTTTACCCCGGCATGTTGTTCGAGGCCGAGTCCGAATGGTGGGGTGACCAGGCAGCACGCAACCGACCTCACGAAGGGCTGGACATCTGCCTGTACCAAAACCGCCGAAATCAGGTCTGCACGCTTGACGAAAACACGAAAATTCCTGCCATGTATGACGGTGTTGTGGTGGGGGTGATCAAAGATTTCCTTGGCCAAACAATCGTCATGGAACATCGGGACCTTGGAGGTGAAAGCGGTCTCCACTGTTATACCTTTTTCGGACACACCCGACCGGCTGAAGGACTTGCCGCAGGGCGATCAGTGACGGGGGGCGAACCCATTGCCCTCCTATCCGGTGTGCGCGGATCAAAACGCGGCATGTTGCCCCACCTGCACCTCTCCGTGAGCCTGGCGTCTATTGCCGTACCCTACGATCGACTCCATTGGCGCCACATCAGCACATCATCGGCGCTGACGCTGATTGATCCGCTGCAACTGTTGACGCAGCCGGTTGCCGTAACGGATGAGGCGTGATGTTGGGCATAATCAGGTTTATGTCACGACTTAGCAATATGTGCCTCAAGGCCTCGACGTTGAGCAGGTTCAATTTGAGGGCCATAACCTAATCGTGCCCACATCTGCACCGTATAGCGGGGAGAAGGCGCATCGAGAAGATTATGAATTTATTTATAATTGAGGAGGTTAAAATATGGCGAATCAAAACCACAAGAAAAAGGTGCTTATCATTCAGGGTAATCCTGATAAAACCAGCTTTTGTGATGCACTGGCGGATTCATATAAAGAGGGTGCCATACGTGCAAACGCCGATGTAAAGGAAATTCATGTCAGGGAGATCGAGTTCGATCCTTTCCTGCCATTTGGGTATAAAAAGGAGGTTGAACTCGAACAGGGATTAATCGAAGCCCAGGAATTAATTCAATGGGCTGATCACCTGGTGTTCGTCTATCCCACATGGTGGGGGACTATGCCGGCACTGTTAAAAGGTTTTATCGACAAGGTGTTTCTGCCCGGATTCGGGTTCCAATATCGAAAAAACTCGGTATGGTGGGATAAGCTGTTGAAAGGAAAGTCCGCGCGGCTCATTGTCACCATGGATACCCCGCCATGGTATTTTCGGTTGTTCTACGGACGCCCCGGCCACAATGCCATGAAAAAGTCAATCCTGGAATTTTGCGGGATTAAACCGGTTAAAATCAGCTCTATCGGACCGGTAAAACATTCCAAAAAGAGTAAAAGAATAAAGTGGCTGACCCAGGTTCAAAAACTTGGTGAAAAAAATGCATAGAAGGTATAAAGGTTAGAATATCTATTTCTTCGGACTTACCCTTTTCTTTAAGGACATAAAATCAAAAGTGAGTAATTCATGATACGTTAATTCCGCCTTGTCAGGTTCTGCCTGCCACCAAAGCAATATATTTTCGACCCGGTAAAAGTAATGAACAAGGCCCATACCCTCTGTTTTGAAAACAATACTATCCCCCATCCTGCCGATAGTCTCCAGGGGTTTAAAGATCTTTGTCCCGTTTACCATTTTCATGGCCATATCCATCAGGGCATATTTAGTGACCTCGCTGTTTTCATATACACTTACATAGAGGATATTCTTTGAGTCATCACTGCCATAGTGGGCAATCAGATACCCCATTGCTCCAAGCCTCTTCCCGTGCATTTTGTGGACAACTTTCTCAGCCTCATCCCCTTTTATAATCTTTGACAATTTCAGGTTGTCCAGTTTTCCAGGCAGATCCCCTTTAATATGAATATTCTCCGGGCTAATACTGGGATGGGTATAGAGAGGAGAATCAATTTCTGCCAGCCGCATCCTGAACTCTTCCGCTGTCAGGGTACTTTTCCAGTGCCCCGTGGCCTGCGCCAGGCAATAGACGCCAATGAACAGCATTATGATCACAGCGCCCACTCCGGCAGGGGACCAGGGTCTTGCTCTGAACCCCATGGTTTTGAGATCCAGGGTGTTTTCAACAGGACAGACCAATGTGCAATCCATGCACCCGTTGCATTCCGGACTCCTGGTAAGGACCTTCTGGTGGACGGGGAGATGGTAGGGGCACACTTCCGAGCAGCTCTTGCAGTCGATACATGTTTCAGGGTTGCGCTGGATCCTTGTCGGGCTCAACAGGGCGAATAAGCCCATCAGGGCACCGTAGGGGCAAAGATACCTGCACCAGGAATTCCGAACAAAGAGGGATGAGAGAATCAGGATAGCCAGCACAACAGCAGTGAGAAGGGACATCCGCGTGAAGAAGAAAAGCATTTTCACATCAGCCATCTTGTAATAGGGCCCCTGAAGAAACCCCGCAAGGGCATCCCCGCTCATGGAAAGAATTATCCAGAGGAAAAACAACAGGAGGAGGTATTTCAGACTGCGCAGGGGGTAGTCCACCCAGAGGGGGATTTGATAATTTTTCCCAAAAAACCTTTTCCCCAGCTTCCACATCCATTCTGAAACGGTTCCTGCGGGGCAGAACCAGCCGCAAAAGGATTTTCTCAAAAAAAGGGAGATGATACACGCAAACCCGAGGATCGCCATGGCCGCAGGGTGTATAGGATCCCAGGCGCCCGTCTCAAAAAATGTGCGCCATCCCATGAGCGCCCCGATAGGAAGAAACCCTTCCACCCCCGGAGACCGCGCTATAGA